>CAZBBU010000321.1:0-2595 GCA_964489965.1 uncultured bacterium | reverse complement strand
TTGCCCGTCGGTTCATCAGCCAGCACCAGCACCGGGTCGTTGACCAGCGCCCTCGCCAGGGCCACCCGCTGCCGCTGGCCGCCGGAGAGCTGTTCCGGACGGTGCTGCAGTCGGTCGGCGATGCCCAGGCGCTGTACCAGGTCCGTAAGGCGCGCCCAGGCCGCCGCGCCCAGGCCGGCGATCTCGGCCGGCAGCAGGAAGTTCTCCTTCGCGGTCAGGCTGGGGATCAGCTCGAAACCCTGGAACACGAAGCCGAGCTTCTCGCGACGCAGCCGGGTCAGCTCGTCGTCAGGCAGGCCCGTTGTGTTCTGCCCGCCGAGCCACACGCTGCCCCCGTCAGGGATCTCCAGCAGTCCCAGCAGGTGCAGCAGCGTGCTTTTGCCGGAGCCGCTAGCACCCATCACGCTGACGAAGCTGCCGGTCGCCACTTCCAGGTTCACGCCCGCAAGCGCATGCACGGTCTCGGAGCCCAGGCGGTAATCCTTGACCAGGTTCACTGCCGCTATGGCAGGCTGTCTGTCACTGCTCATGTTTCACTCCTCAGGCACCAGGGCGCGCACCGGGGCCAGCCGGGCGGCACGGCGCGCGGGAAAGTACGAGGCCACCAGCGCAACCGCCGGTGAGGCCAGGATTCCGCCCAGCAGCAGCCACCACGGGTAGCGGGGATGCAGATCGAAGCCCGACAGCGCCGAGGCGCCGGCCGTCACCACCCCGGACAGCAGGAAGCCGGCAAGTACTCCCGCCAGCGTGCCGGTCAGCGTCACCACCAGGCCCTCGGCAGTGATCAGTCTCGCCACGCCCGACCTGGGCAGCCCCAGCGTCCGCAGCACGGCAAGTTCATGCTGGCGCGAAGACAGGTTGAGCCCCAGGGTGTTGGCCACCCCCAGTGCCGCGATGAATATGGCCAGTGCCAACAGCAGGTTGGTGGTGGCGAACACCTGGCGTGACTGGCCCATTATGAACTCGCGGTAATCACGGTTCAGGGTGATGTCCAGGTGAAGCTCCGGGTAGAGCTCCAGCAGGCGATCACGTACGAGGCCGGTGTCCACACCATCCTCGACCGTGAGCACGTACAGGTCGGGATTGCCGCCGCCGAACTCTTCTATCCGGTCGATGTTCAGCACCACTGCCTCGCCGCCGCTGGTGAAATCCACGATCACCGCGCCGATCTCAAAGTCACGGAAGCCGGAACTGGTACGCAGCGATATGCTGTCACCGACCCCGAGGTCGAAGCGCTCCTGGATGCTGCTGGCTATGAGCGCCTTGCCGTCCAGCAGCGCCTGATACGCACCGGAGACGGTGCCCTGCGACCTGTAGAACTGGAAGCTGCCGAAACCGGTCTCCGGTTCAAACCGGGACGGATCAACCAGAATCAGTGCCACCGTCCGGGCCCGGGCCTCGGGTGGCTCGAACCTGATGGCGTTGAGGGCAACGCCCGAGGCCACGTTGACGCCTTCGATCTGTCCGGGGACGCTCTCGCCGAAGTCATCAGGGAAACTCACCGGGCTGGTGATGAACAGGTCACCCAGTACCGTCGTGTCGATCCAGTCCTGAACCGTGGCGTTGACGCCCGCGACCATGGACCCGACGCCGATGGTCAGAGCCATGCCCACGACCACCATGCCCATGGCCACGCCGTTGCGCGCCGAGTTGCGCGCGGCCATGTCTGCGCCCAGGCGCCCGGCCACCCCGAACAGCCGGCTGAGCGGCCGGTTCAGCAGCCGCACCGCCGGTTGCAGCACGCTGCGTGCCGCCAGGGTCAGGCCCAGGAACAGCAGAGCCATGGAGACGGCGGCCATCGTCAATGCAAGCTGGCCTTCCCAGGGCCAGACGGCGCACGCAGCCGCCAGCAGGATCAGCAGCCAGCCGAGCCGCACCAGTCCCGGCCGGGTGACTGCCTCGCTCCGGCGCAACGCCGTGAGCGCCGACACGCGCGAGGCGGCGCGGGCAGGCAGCCAGCCGGCCAGCAGCGACACGACGATGCCGATGAAGGCGGCGAACAGCACGTTGCCGACGGGAATCACCAGCGTGCGCACTTCGATGTCCAGCAGAGCGGCATTGAACCTGGTCAGCAGCAGAGACAGGGCCAGTCCCAGCAGCACCCCGACGATGACGCCGAGCAGGCTGACGATCAGTGCCTCCAGCAGTGCCAGGTTGCGCACCTGAGCCCGGGTCATGCAGATGGTGCGCAGCAGGGCATACTCACGGCTGCGTTCCAGCACGCTTGCCTCGAAGGTGTTGAATGCCAGGAACCCGGCCAGCGCCAGCAGCGTAAAAGCCAGAACCTGCAGGCCCGCGGTGAGCGCGTCCATCAGGCCGGTGGCGACGTTGCCGACGCCCATCGGCGGCACCACGGCGTACGCCTCACCGAGAAGTTCCTGCAGCCTCTCCTGCGTCACCGTGGCCACGGACTCTCCTGTAAGCAGCAACTCCAGCACGCTAGCGCGGCCACTGAGTCGCAGCATGTCCTGCAGGTCGCTGATGTCGACCGCGCCTACCCGGCCGAAGTTTGTCGAAGCGTAGCCCTCAGAGTCGTCCAGGAGGCCCACGATCTGAAAATCCACCTCGCCGAACTGGGAGGGGAAGGTGACGGTG
>CAZBBU010000320.1:0-2595 GCA_964489965.1 uncultured bacterium | reverse complement strand
GTCCCATTCACGCCAGGGGGCGATGATCTGGATGTCGGGATTGAGCGCGTAGCTGGCCAGTTCGAAGCGCACCTGGTCGTTGCCCTTGCCGGTGGCGCCGTGGGCCACGGCATCGGCGCCTTCGGCCTCGGCGATCTCTATCATCTTGCTGGCGATGAGGGGACGGGCGAAGGAGGTGCCAAGCAGGTAGTAGCCCTCGTAGGTGGCGCCGCTTCGCAGCACGGGGAAGACGTAATCGCGTACGAACTCCAGACTCAGGTCCACGGCGTGGGCCTGGCTGGCGCCGGTACGGAGGGCCTTCTGCCGTGCCTCCTCAACCTCGTCGCCCTGACCGATGTCAGCGGTGAAGGCGATCACCTCTGCGCCGTACGTTTCCTTGATCCAGGTCAGTATTACCGATGTGTCCAGGCCACCCGAGTAGGCCAGCACGACCTTCTTGATCTTGCCGAGACGCTCATCCTTGCTGTTTGCATCGCTGCTCATCTGTTTCCAGCCTCCTGGCAGACAGGAAAAGGCACCTGCGAAAGTTCCGCATACGACCGTCGGACCGCTTGTGGAGCGGTCTTGTCAGCGTCGTGCGCGGAGCAGCTGGTGCCTGGGTTCTGTCATATGCCTGTTGGGCCCGCTGCAATGTTATGCAGTTTGGGCTATCGAGATGCAATCTAGCACAAGGGTATCAGCCGGTCAACAGTTCACTGACAGGGGACTGATCAGCCCTGCTGTGTAGTAGGCGAAATCCTGCGCCCATACGCGATTCCGGCCTCCGGGCTGGTCTGGAACAGCTGGCGCATGCGGCGCCGGTAGGAGCTGAACTCCACGATGAATGCTGCCAGGTTGAGTGCATAAAGAATTGCAAGTGTGATTACGACCGTCGACTGGGGCAGGTCCAGCAGCGCGCCGGCTCCGGACAGCCGCCACACCAGGTCCACTCCGAGGAGCCCCCACGGCAGGAGCAGCAGGAGCCCCCACACCTCGTCGGCCATGCCGCTGCCCGGAACCAGCAGCGCCAGCAGGTGATACGCCGGTGAGCGGGGCGCGTTGCGCGCCATGCGCGGGCGCGGCACGAAGAACCAGAGGACAGTGATGACGCCCAGCAGGAGGTACACGGCAAGGATCAGGTACCAGAGCCACTGTGCAGGCAGCCAATCCGCGCGCAGGTTGAACGCCTGCAGCGGCTGTGTGAAGTAGGAACCCATGGCCTGTTGCCAGCTCCCGCGCTGCGCGACCGTGAAGTCGAGCGGGCCGGGCACCACCAGCGCAGGGCGGTCCAGTCCGGCAAGCCTGTCGAAGACCGGCTGGGCCTCCGCCTGCCCCTGGTTCCAGGCCACCTGCTGCAGCGAAGGGGCCTGGTGGGCAGCTTCTTCCAGCAGTTCTTCGGAACCCGTGAGTACCGCCAGGTTGTTCAGCGCCGGACCAAAGCGTGGCGCGGCGCGGTAGTGAAGACCGGCGGCCGCCTCATCACCTGCCGCCTGAGCCGCGTAGCCCTGTATGAACTGGCCGCGCTCACCGCTCAGCTGCAGTTCGGCCAGGGCGTCCTGTGCTTCCGCTCCTGCCAGCGTACCCGCGCCCAGGGCGGGCGGTACGGCCGCGCTGCGGTCAGTCCAACCGGTGAGGCCCAGTACGGCAAGGCCCGCCACGTACAGGAGTGCCAGCACCAGCTTCTCGGTGGTGGAGAAGAAGCGTATCGCCAGCAGCCGCTGGCCGAAGCCCGCCTTCCCGCCGGTTTCCAGGGAACGGCGCATGGCGAGCGTCTGGGGATCCCAGTACTTGAAGGTCAAGGTTGCCTGCAGCGCCAGGATCACCACCACCAGCGAGGCGAACATGTACCAGCCTGATTTGCCGATCGAGGTGAACAGCCTTTCCACCCCGGTCATGGCGATCTCACTCCAGCCGGGTCGGGCACGCTGCTGCCAGTCCGCAGCGGCTTCGGTCTCGCCGCGTTCTGCCAGCCAGGCGGAGTAATCGTGCAGGGCGTCCGCCACCTGCGGGACGTTGGGGCTGAGGAAGGCCTCGGTCCAGCCGGCCCAGAAACGGGCGGCTTCGGCGTCGCCCGAATCCATGGCAGCCTGCAGCTGCGGAACCGGGAGACCGTAGGTGGCGTGGAGCTCCGGATCTGTCAGAAGTCCGGGGTCGTAACCGCGCCGGGCGAAGTCGGTGAGCGCCAGCCGCATAGCCGTGTCCGCCAGTTCCAGGTTGCCGCTGCCGGCGAACTCAGCCGCCAGGCCGGCCAGGTCATAGAAGGTGGTGGCGGTGGCAAGCGCCTGCTCCTGCAGTCCGCTGACCTGTTCACCGGTTGCGTTTTCCGCGGCGGCAAGGTAGAGCCAGGGGTTGGTCGGGTCAGATTCCAGTCTCTGCTCAGGGTCCTGAACCTGCGCTTCATTCCTCAGGCTGGCCAGCACTTCGGGATCGCTGCCGAAGCGGATGGGAGCGCCAGCCCGACCGTCCGCATTCAGCGTCACGCGTTCGCTGAGCCCGTCAGCCAGCGCAGTGACAACCGAGACGCCGCTGCCGGCTTCCTCCAGTAGCGTCACCTGACCGGACACCGCGGTGCGCCACTCCGGCAGGCCGCTGGCCTCTGAGATCTTCAGCACCGAG
>CAZBBU010000319.1:0-2596 GCA_964489965.1 uncultured bacterium | reverse complement strand
TACAAGCGCCGCAACAGCCCCACCGAGACCGAGGTCACGCACGTCATAGGTGAGGTCGAAGGCATGCGACCGATCTTCATCGATGACATGATCACCACCGCCGGCACCATGCGGCGCGGCATCGACAGCGTGCTGCGCCTGGGCGCGCAGGAGGACATCACTGTGGTTGCCACGCACCCGGTTCTGACCCATCCCGCACTGGAGCGGCTGTCGATACCCGCCGTGAAGAAGCTGGTGGTGACTGACACCGTGCCGTTCCAGGTGAACGACGATCGGGTCGAAGTGCTGTCAGTCGCGGATCTGCTGGCCAAGGCCATCAATAACGTGCACAACAACGAGTCCGTCAGCTCCCTGTTCAGTACCTGACGAACAGCGGTCCAGTTGAACTTGCGCGGCCCCGCCGGCAAGCGTTATGCTAATCAACTGGTGACGAATCGGGCCTGGCCACGTGCCAGCGCACCGGTCCGGTACAAGAAGCAGCCTGTGGCTCCGTCACGGAACAACCGGCAAGCGTCGGGCAACTCTGCCCTCTGGAGGAAACATGAAACTGGCAGCTGAAAAAAGGGACGCCGAAAAGGTATCGGCCCTGCGCTCCGCCGGTCGCATTCCCGCCGTGGTTTACAACAGGGAACTCAACGTTCCCATCAGCGTGAACATCCGGGAGTTCGACAAGGTATTCCGCGAGGCAGGCAGCGGTAATCTCATCGACCTGGACCTTGGCAAGGAGAAGCACTCCGTACTGGTCAAGGCCGTGCAGATGAACAAGCGCCGCCGCGAACCGCAGCATGTCGATTTCTATGCCGTCACTGCCGGCCAGAAGGTTCAGGTCGGCGTGAACATCATCCTGGAAGGTACGCCTGTCGGTGTGCGTGAGGGCGGCAACCTTGACGTGCAGCGCCGTGAAGTGGTGATCAGCGTCGAACCCCGTCTCATCCCGAATCAGATCGAGGTTGACGTGAGCGAGCTTGCCATCGGTGACTCACTTCACATCGCCGACATCGCCAAGCTCCTGCCTGCAGAGGCGGACCTGGTGGACAGCCCGGAACTGACCATCTGCGCAGTCGTTGCCCCGCGCGTGGCCGACGAGGCTGAAGAAACCGCCGACGAGGCCGTTGAGCCCGAACTGGTCGGCGAGGAAGAAGTCGAAGGCGAAGCCTCCGAGGACTGAACCTGAGGATACGGTCCGGCTGGTAGTCGGCCTGGGGAATCCCGGGCCCCGCTACTCCCGGACCAGGCACAACCTGGGATTCCTGGTTCTTGATGAACTGGTAAGGCGCGCCGGAGGCAAGTTCTCTCCGGCGCGCCAGGCTGAGTCTGCCAGACTGGGCAGCACGCTGTTACTCAAGCCACTGACCTACATGAACAACTCGGGCCTGGCCATCCAGGCCGCACTGGCCAGGCATGGCGTCAGACCGGAAGAACTCCTGGTGGTTCACGACGATCTGGACCTGGACCTGGGCCGCCTGCGCCTGCGCTTCGGAGGCAGCTCAGGCGGCCAGCGGGGCGTGCAGGACACACTGAGCCGCATCGGCAAGGACTTCTGGCGCCTGAAGCTCGGCATCTCGGCCCCGCCGGCCGGCTGGGAAACCGCCAACTGGGTGTTGAGCCGTTTCAGCGCTGAGGAGCAGGACCTGCTGGCACAAGTGGTCAGCACTGGCGCGGACGCTGTGGAGCACGTGCTGACTCACGGACCGCACAGCGGCGCCAACCATTTCAATGGCCTGCGTCTGACCTGAGGGGACCTAGGCCTGCAGCATCGCCCGCAGCCGCTCCAGCAGCTCGCGGTTGCCTGCAAGCTTGGCCCGCTCGGCCTCCACCACGGCAGGATCCGCTTTCTGCAGGAACCCCTGGTTGCTCAGCTTGCGTTCCGCCCGCTCCACGTCGCTCTCCAGCGCCTTCAGGCGCTTGGCCTGACGGGCGTTCCACTCATCCAGATCAACGAGACCCGTAAGGGGCAGCCGCAGCTGGGCGCCACCCAGTGGCTGTTCCAGTACCGGGCCTGCCGGATCGCCGGGCCTGACCGACGCACGGGCCAGCGCTTCGAGCAGTGCCGCCTCAGCCACCAGCGTAGAGGCCTCCTGGCCGGTAATGTGCACGTCCACCGCCTGGCGCGGGTCCAGGCCGGCTTCAGACCGCAGGTTGCGGATCGCGGCGCTGGCGTCCTGGAGCAGTGCGAAGTCACGTTCTGCTGCTTCGTCACGCAGCTCTTCCCTGCTCGTGGGCCAGCTGTCACGACCCAGCTGCTCCGCATCCGGCTGCAGCGCCTGCCACAGTTCACTGGTGATGAAGGGCATGAACGGGTGCAGCATCCGGAGCACGTCCATGGTGACACTCCTGAGTACGCGCGGTGCCGCCGGGTCTCCGCCACGGAGAGCTGGCTTGGCGGCTTCCAGGTACCAGTCGCAGAACTCGCTCCACACGAACTCATAGGCGGCCCGCGCAGCCTGGCCGATGTCGAACTCCTCCAGGTGTTTACTGACTGACTGCACCGCCACCTGCAGCCGGCTGAGAATCCAGCGGTCGGCCAATGACAGTTCCTGGGCAGCGGGCAACCCGGGTTCGACCTCGCCCTGCAGGTTCATCAGCACGAAGCGGC
>CAZBBU010000318.1:0-2598 GCA_964489965.1 uncultured bacterium | reverse complement strand
GGTGACCAGCAGCTGGTTGTCAACCAGCACTCCTGTGGCCGGCATCATGAAATCAGGCGAGGTGTACACCTCAGCCACAGTGCCGCTCTTCAGGTCCTCCGCGAGTTCCAGCTTGGCCACCTGGTTGGCGCTGTTCTGGATCACGTAGAGGGTGGTGCCGTCCAGCACCAGGCCGTCAACGCCCTCGAAAGTCTGGCCCGCATCTACTTCCGTGACTTCCTGGCTGGCTACATCAACATGCCACAGCTGGCCGGTGCCAAGCTGGGCAATTATCAGGCTGGCGTCATCATCACTGATGACGATGCCGTTGGCATTCACCCCTTCTATGTACTCGAATGCCGTACCGCTGAAGTCCAGCCACTCCTCGGCTTCGATCGCGCCCGCTGCGATGCGGTAGAGGACCGGGCGGTTCGAATCGGTCACGTAAACGTCGCCGGTGGAGGAGACGGTCAGGTCGTTCAGCAGGCCGCCCTCGCCGGTGCTGACGGTGGTGGTCAGTGAACCGTCCGCCAGTGAGTAGGCGCGGACCTCGCCCGTGCCGGCGCCCGCGGCCCACAGTTGGTCGCCGGCGACCTCCAGGCCCAGTACGGTGAACTGGTTGCCGTCGCCTTCAACGAAGACGGTCGCCTCGCCGCTGCTGCGGTCCAGCTTCAGGATCTGCCCCGTGCCCGCTCCGCTCACGAAGATCGAGTCCGAGGCGGCGTCATAGGCGATGCCTTCGGGGTGCAGGGCGTCGCCCGGCAGTTCATAGGTGGTGCGGCTGGAATCCTGGGCCAGTGCGAACGCTGTCAGGCCCGCGGCTGCCAAGACTGTCGTCAGTTTGCGCATGTTCTTCCTGCCTTCCGGCACGGGACTTCTTGCGGCACGTGATGTTCACGCCCGCCGTCCGCTGCCAACGGCAGGGTAAGAGCTGGCGGAATGCGCAACGTGAGATGGGCGTGTGAAACGGGGAATCTGCGGGTAAGCTTGCCGCATGACTTCCCGCCCCGCTGACATGATGGTTGAGGTCAGTGAGCCCGCCACCGGCGTCGCCGTTGCCCCGACGATCGTTACCGAGCTGACCCGGCAGGACCAGCTTCCCCTCCTGCAGGGTGACGTGTTGCCCGCCACCGTCATCCTGCACCTGGACGCCAGCCTGCGGGTGGTGGACGGCAAGGGTGCTGAACTGTCGGGCCTCGAGTCCGTGCTGGACAGCATCTCAGGCCGCACCATCCCCGCCTTCTACGTGCATGATGAGGCCACCGCCCGGAACCTGAGCGGCTGGCTGAATGACAACAGCGTCACTGACGCGTTCGTAGTCTCGGACTCGAGGGAACTCGTGGCCCAGGTGCGCCGTGCCCACCCCATCATCCGTGGCGTGATCGACTACCGCGCAGCCAGCGAGCCCGATCTGCTGGAAGTGCGCCGCGAGGCGAACTCCCACCTGAGCCGCATCGTGCTGCTTCCGCAGTCACTCATGAGCAGGGAGGACGTCGGGTTCCTGCAGCGCCTCCTGATAACCGTCTGGCTCGGCGAGCAGAACAGCGACCTGCCGCCGGCCGTGAACGCGTTCAACCTCGTTGCGACCGGGACGAACGGCATCGTGAGCGCGGACCCGCGTCCGGTCATAGACATCCTCGAGTCCGCCTTCCCGCAGGACCGGGTCTCACTGGTACGCAAACCGTTCATCATCGGCCACCGGGGCGTGCCGGGCCGGGCGCCGGAGAACACGCTCGAGGGCGCCCGCCTCGCCTTTGAACACGGCGCCGACATGATCGAGAACGACGTTTACGTGACCAGCGACGGCGCCGTCGTGATCCATCACGACCCCACCCTGGACCGCACCACCACCGGCAGCGGCCCCATCAGCGGACGCAGCCTGGCCGAACTGCAGGAGCTGCTGGCGAACCGGCAGTTCCCCGAAGAGTTCCCGTCCGCGCGCCTGCCCACACTGAGGCAGTACTTCGCCGAGTTCAAGGGTCGCAGCGTGGTTCACGTCATCGAGCTGAAGTCCCCTGACCCCGCGCTGATAGCCCCGCTGGTTGCCCTGATCCGCGAGTTCGAGGTCGAGGACCAGGTCGTGGCCATCTCGTTCCACGCCGAGCAGATCCGCCTGCTGCAGGAGCAGCTGCCAGGCGTCTCCACCGGCTTCCTGACGGGTGGCCAGGTGAGTGAGGCCGCGCCGCTGCTCAGCCTCCACCACGTTCTGCAGGCCGTCCAGCCGCTCAACAGCACCTTCAACCCCAACTACCTCGGCCTGGGCGGCAGGTTCCTGGAAGCCGCCAAGCACCGCGGCATCACCAGCTGGCCCTGGACCTTGCGCCACCATGGTGATTTCGTGAACCTGTTCCTGGCGGGCCTGAACGGCCTTACCACTGACCACTGCTACTGGTCGGAGGAGTGGGTCGATGGCGTGAAAGCCCAGGACCCACTCGTCCAGCTGACCGTGGGCACAAGCGCAAGCTTGACCGCGACCGCCTCACGCTTTGGCCGCAGCAGCTTCGAGTTCCCACCCGAGATCGTGCTCCTGGCCGGTGCCGATCTCCTGCGTGTGGACGGTTCCTCGCTAGAGGGCACGGCAGCCGGCACCGCCTGGGTTGCACTCAGGCACTGGCAGCA
>CAZBBU010000317.1:0-2603 GCA_964489965.1 uncultured bacterium | reverse complement strand
ATCATCGTCTGCGGCCACTACGGCTGCGGCGGCATCGACGCTGCCCTGGACCACAAGCCGCACGGCCTGCTGGACAGCTGGCTGCGGCACATAAAGGATGTGGCCGCACGCCATGAAGCGGAACTGGTCACTTACACGGAAAGCCGGCTGCGTGCCGCACGCCTCTGTGAGCTGAACGCGGTCGAGCAGGCGCGCAACGTCTGCTCCACCTCCGTTGTCCAGGAAGCCTGGGCTGCCGGCCTGCCGCTCACTGTTCACGCCTGGGTGTATGGCATCAGTGACGGACTCATCCGTGACCTGAACTTCCGGGTGTCCGGTCCCGATGACCTGGCGCCCGCCTACCGCCTGTCACTGAGCGAACCGCTCGCCAACTGAGACAACTGCATTAAGGACGGGGTCCGGCTGCGACCGCAACCGGACCCCGAATCCGAGTTGCCCGGGTCCGTTACTCGAGGTCGGGCGGCAGGAACTTCACGTTGTCAAGCTGCAGGGTGAACTCCCCGATGGTGCCGCTGGTGAAGATCACTGCCATGACGCCACTGGAGTCACAGCCGCCGATGGTGCCAAGGTCAACACTGTACCTGCGCCATTCCTCCTGCACGCTGAAGGCCCACTCGACCACCTGCTGCCCGGTGTTGGAGCAGTACAGCTGCACCCGGTAGTCACCCGGGGTGCCGCTGGCTTCGAAGTAGAGGACAGGGACCGTCGACAGGTCTTCGGGCGCGAACGGCACGGCGGCTGGCATGTACATGGCGCCGCTCCAGGGGAACGCGAAGCCGCTGCCCACAGTGCCGTCCACCTGCAGGACGTAGCGGCTGTCACGTGCACCGCCTTCCACCACGGAGACGGCGGCTGTCGAGTCACCGCCGGCCGCCTGGTCGTCGGTCGCCTGCCAGGCCTGACCGATGAAGGCGCTGGCGTCGCCCGCCTCGAAGTCACTGACCAGCACAGGGGCGTCACCACTCAGCTGCTCGGCCTGTGCGCCGGCGGCGTCGGCCTGCGCCGCCAGCACATCGGCCCAGGCGGTGCGGTCGGCGGGCACGCCGCCCTTCCAGACACCCTCAATCCGGCGGGTCGCCAGGATGTCCTCGGTCGGGTCACCAGCCAGCAGTACCAGGTCGGCCCGCAGCCCTTCGGCGATGCGCCCGCGGTCATCCAGTCCGAAGGCGTCTGCGGTGACGGCGGTCGCCGACCTCAGTGCCTCAAGCGGCGACAGTCCGGCTTCGGTGAGAAGCTGCAGCTCGCGGTGCAGGCTTGCGCCGTAGGTGGTGCCGGGATTCATGGCATCCGTGCCGGCCAGGATGGGTACGCCTGCTTCGTGCAACAGGCGCACGGACTCGAGGCCGTTGTCGATCGACATCTGTTCGAAGCCGGCGAACGGCCTGGTGAGGGACTGCTCATCGCTGGGTGAGAGATAGGGGGCCAGGTCCGGGTCCTCCAGCAGGCTGCGGTCGACCGTGCCGTCCGGCAGGCTCTGGAACACCGTCATGGTGGGGATGACGAACATCCCTGCCTCTGCGGCAGCAGCCACGAACTCCCCGTCGGCCACAACGTCAGTGAAGATGTGTGCCAGCCCGTCACTGCCCGCTTCTAGGGCGATACGCGCCGCCGCAAGCGTCTGCACGTGTGTGATAGCCAGCATGCCCCGGGCGTGGGCAGCGTCGATCACTGCCTGAGCGGTCGCGCCGTCGATGGAGGGGATCTCAGTGCCCATCTCCTCGCCGGTTTCCAGCACCACCTTCACGTAATCGGAACCTTCCTCAGCGCGGTCCGCCACCCAGGCTTCCGCCTGACCCGGCTCGGTGAGCCCGTCAACCGGTACGCCGAACTGGGTGCCGTGACCGCCTGGCGCCGTGGCCAGGACCCCGGCTGAGAACAGATCCGCGCGGTAGGCGGCCTCGCCCGCCTCCTGTTCGGCCTTCATGCCCTGAGCGAAGCCGGGATCGGTGAACATGTCCAGCACGCTGGTCACACCGAAGATCAGGTTCTGGGCCAGCGCCTCAGGGGTGAACACGTGCTGGTGAGCGTCGATCAGGCCCGGAATCAGGGTTCCACCTCCGCCATCTATGACCTCGGTGCCCTCCGGCAGTTCCAGGTCAGTGCCGACCGCCCGGATGATCCCGTCCTGCACAAGTACCTGTGCATCCTCAAGCAATTCTTCACCTGTGAACACGTTCACGTTGCTGAACGCCACGTCCTGGGCCAGTGCCGGCGCCGCCAGCAGCATGATGCCCGTGCTTATCAATCGAATCAGCCTCAATGTGATGCCCTCCCCGGTGCACGGTCGCGTGCCCGGCGTCAGGGTAGCAGCAGCCTGGCTGAGAGACTGGCTGCAGGCACCAAGTCTTGCCGGCTACAGGTGTTGCAGGCCGGTGACTTCAAGTACCTCGTGCTCGTCCAGCGTCTCGCGTTCCAGCAGCGCACGTGTGAGCGCCTCGAGTGCGTCCTGGTGCTGCCTGAGCAGCTGGACCGCCTGAGTCCAGCACTCGTCAACGATCTAGGCGAGTTCCTTCTCCGCTTCATCGATGCCGGCCACGTCGTCGAACGTGACCTTCCTGTCCTTGTTACCGTCGAAGCGCCGCGCCCCGCTCTTGCCCAGGTTG
>CAZBBU010000316.1:0-2664 GCA_964489965.1 uncultured bacterium | reverse complement strand
ACATATCGTGGCGCACGCCTGGCTGTCGCCGATGCAATGACAAACACGGTCAGGATCGTGGATGTTGATTCCGGAGCCGTGATCGGCACCTTCACCGTTCCGGGTGACAGTGCGGGCAGCCTCATCGCGAGCGGCAGTGGCAGGTACGCCGTTCTGGCCCACCGTGGTGCGGATCGCATAACGATTCTCCATTCCGGCCTGAGCGTCGAGAATCACGGTGACCACGGCCACTTGCTGCAGGAAAGCCCCTATGTGCTTACCACCATGAACGTCGGGCGCGAGCCGACACACCTCAAGGCCTCAGGATCAGATCTGCTGATCTTCAACGATGCTGACGGCACAATCGCCATCCTTGATGAATCCGTGTTTGGCCTCACACTGAACTACGGTCTCATCGAGACAGGCGAGGTCGACCAGGGCACACCTCTCAAGATCGGTGAATACATCCTGGCTGGCTACACCAGCAGCGGGAGGGTAGATGTCTTCGGTCCCGAAGGCGGCCGCGTGAGCAGCTTCGAAGGTTGCCCCGGTCTGCACGGAGCCATAGCCAGCGATTACACTGGCGTGTTCGGCTGCCGGGACGGGGTGCTGATCGTGGAACTGCAAGACGACCGCTTCCACTGGCAGCTCGTCGGCTATCCGGCTGGAACACCCGAAGGCGACCGTGTCGGAACTTTCTATGGAACTTACAACAACCTTTTCATCGGCGATTTCGGCGCCGGCATCGCCATCGTGAATCCGGAAGCAGGAGTGATCAGCGTGACCAGGCTTCCGGAAACGCCCGGCACAACCCTCAGCGCGACAGTGACTGATGGCCACGTAATCGTCCTGAGCGAATCCGGCCGACTCAGCGTGCTGCACCTGGCCGCTGGCGGCGCAGTACTCGAGAACTCTGTCAACGGGTTCATCGAGGTGAGCGAGGAGGCCGGCCGGCCGGACATCACGTCAATCGGAAGCCACGTCTACGTAACTGATCCGGCCACTGGCACCATACGTCTACTCGTAAGCACGGAGGACGGTGTCCTGCACGAGGAAGCCAGCTTCAGGGTGCCAGGTAACCCCGGTGCCGTCGTGCCGTTGATGCCTGAGGGTGAGTTTTCGTGGCACTGAGCCATCCGGCAGCAAGGCTGCTGATGACGATGCTGATGTTGGTCGCAAGCAGCGCCGCGGCCAGCAAACTTCAGGTGGTCGTGACCATCCACCCGTACTTCAGCCTTGCCCAGCAGATAGGCGGTGAGCTGGTCGATGCCAGCTACCTGCTTCCAACGGGAACCTCGCCGCACAGTTACGACCCCAGCGCCCGCGATGTCATACGTGTCGCGGAGGCTGATCTGGTGGTGCGCAACGGCGGCGTCGGTCTCGACGAATGGGTGCTCAGACTCATCAGCGCCAGCGGAACTGACGCCCTTGACCTGTCAATCATGGACAGTATCGAGTTCACGCCCCTTGGCACAAGCGCCTCGGATGGCGATCAGCCGGCCAGCCCGGTCCGCGATCTCGGCGCCGACGCCTACTACGTGAACGCGCACATCTGGCTTGACGCCACCATCGCCATGAGCGCGGCCGAGGCGATCGCTGAAGCGATGATTGAGCTTGACCCGGCCAATGAAGCCCACTATGAAGCGAACCTTAAATCCTTACTGTTCAGCCTGGAGCAACTGGACCAGGAGCTGCTGGAGATGCTGGAGCCCATCAGGGGCGAACCGTTCATCCCGTTCCATGATGCCTGGCCGTATTTTGCGAATCGCTACGGCCTGAACCTGCTTCTTGAAATAGAGCCGTTCCCGGGCCGCGAGCCTTCACCCGAGTATCTGATCTACGCCCTTGGGCTGATAGCTGACAACAACGTGAAGGCCATCTTCAGTGAGAGACAGCTCGCAACCCGACCAGCAGAGACCGTGGCGGCTGAGGCTGGCTTGCCGCTTTACCTGCTTGATCCTGAAGGCGGTGGAAGCAGTGACACGGAGTCTTACCAGGAGCTGATGCTCTACAACGCGCGCGTGCTGCTGGAGGCGCTTGGGGATTGACGGGGCACTGACCGCACGCCTCGACTTCTTGCCGGGTCTGACCACCACATGCGCTGCAGGCAGTTCGTTGATTCACCTCTGATCCGCATCACCGCCCGGCACAGGATGCATATCAATTAAAGGCGAATTATATTGACGCACGGATGTGGCGATCTGCAGGTACCGGAACACGGACCGTGCGCCCACCTGTCGTAGACTTCCCTCATGCCAAGCAGATTCACAGCCGCTGTCATCAGTGACAGCCACGCCAACTCGTTCGCTCTTGAGGCCGTACTGGCTGACATCAGGGCTTCAGCTCCGGACGTGATCATCAATCTTGGTGATCAGGTTTGGGGCCAGGTGGATCCGTTGGCTGCGTACGAGATGCAGGAGCAGCTGAACGCGGTTGAGGTGCGTGGCAATAACGAAGTAGAAACCGTTCATGTATGAGCGACTGGCCAGGATCGAACAGGACTGCTCGAGATGGTTGACGGAACGACTGCCGCTGGAGGCCCAGCAGCGATTGGTCAGGTTGCCTCTCACGGCTTCCCTGGATGACGATCGCCTGCTGGTGGCGCACGGCACCACAGAAAGCAGCTGGCTGAATCTGCTGTGGAAGTTGCAGGATGATGCACTGGTTGAGCGGGATGAGAAAGAA
>CAZBBU010000315.1:0-2666 GCA_964489965.1 uncultured bacterium | reverse complement strand
TGTGCGCGTCCGAATGGGTGCCCGGTCCAGGCGCGGATCCGATCTGCGTCACGTATCCGGCGGTCCCGCACCAGCCGGCGGTGGAGCGGGTGCCGTCGCGTTGGGACGTCACTCCGATGGTGGGGTGGGACGCCGGCGCGAACAGCGTGCAGGTGATCGACGGCGACTGCGAGCTGGCGTGGACAATGGAAATGGTGGTCGGCGCCTATGTCGGGCTGACCGAGGATCGCGAGGCGGTGCCGGCTACGGAGCGCATCGCGCACGGATTCATGTTCCACCAGCGCGCAGGCGTCCCGCACTTCCGCGTCGTGGAGTACGGCGAGGCCCGCAGCAACGACATGCCCTATGCACCGGTTGTCGACCACCAGGGTGATACCAGCGAAGTGGCACCCAGCACCATAGACGCCCTCGTGGCAAGTCCGGACCGGGAAGTCAGGCGCCAGGCCTTCTGCAACTACGCTGATGCTTTCCTCGCTTTCCGGAACACCCTGGCCGACCTGTACCTGACCAGGGTCAATCAGGCGGTGTTCAACGCCCGTACCCGGGGCTACGCATCCACCGTCGAAGAAGCACTCAAGCCGCGTGAAGTCCCGCGGGCAGCCCTCGAATCAGTCCTGAGGGTATTCGAGAAACGCCTGCCCATCTGGCATCGCTACTGGCGGGTGCGACGCGCACTCCTGGGGGTCAACAAACTTGAACCGTGGGACGTGTTCGCGCCACTCAGCCGCAAACCGCTGCACATTCCCTATGACCAGGCGATTGACTACATCGTAGATGCCCTTGCACCACTCGGACCGGAATACGTACACCGTATGGAGAACGGTCTCAGGCGTGAACGCTGGGTTGACGTATACCCCAACAAAGGCAAGCGCGAAGGCGCATTCGCCGCGCACGCACCCGGCAGCCAGCCCTTCATCATGATGAGCTACGACAACGGCACCGGCGGCATGAGCACACTGGCGCACGAACTGGGTCACGCCATGCATGCGCAACTCACCATGGCGAAGCAGCCGATTCCCTACAGCGGCTACAGCATGGTGGTGGCAGAAACCGCCTCCAACCTCAACCAGGCACTGCTGTTCCCGCATCTGCTGGAGATCAACGACGACCCCGAATTCCAGATCGCCGTGATCGAGGAAGCGCTCTACAACCTGCACCGCTACTTCTTCATCATGCCCACGCTCGCCCGCTTCGAACTGGCTGTCCACGAGTCCGTGGAAGCCGGCAAGGGCAACACGGCTGAAGACCTGAACAGGCTCGCAGCGGACCTGTTCCGGCAAGGTTACGGCCAGGAGCTGGAGGTCGATGAACGCACCGCCATCACCTGGGCGCAGTTCCAGCACCTGTACGTGCCCTTCTACACCTTCCAGTACGCCTCAGGGATCAGCGCCGCCGCTGCACTGGCAGCGGACCTGCGCACGGGCGCTGACAACGCCACGCAGCGGGTGCTGGACTTTCTCAGCAGCGGCGACAGGCTCGACCCCATCGAGACCCTGAAACTGGCTGGAGTCGACCTCACCAGCGACGAGCCCGTCGAACGGGCGTTCGATTCAGTCGAACACTACATCAACCGGCTCGAAGAACTCGCCGCTCGGCGCGTGGCCACCTGAAGCGCGGTCCGGCGTGCGCTCACGTCGCACAATCCTGAACAGCAAGGCGCGCCGCGTGTCACGCTGGTGGGATGAAGCACGGCGAGTACAAGACCCCAGGCGGCAAGCTGGTCATCGTCGACTTTGAAGTCACGAACGGCGCAATCCGCAACATGCAGATCAACGGCGACTTCTTCCTGGAACCGCCAGAGGCACTCGAGGCGCTTAACGCGAGCGTTGAAGGAATCACCGAGACTGCCAGCGAGCAGGAGCTGACACAGCTCATCTCAGCGGCAGTGCCCGAAGATGCCCAGCTGATCGGCTTCGAACCGGCAGGCATCGCCATCGCAATCCGGAGGGCGCTTTCGTGAGCGACTGGACTGACTTCGACTGGCGACTCATCCGCGGTGGTGCAGAAACACCGCACATGCAGATGGCTCTTGACGAGGTCATCCTCGACCAGGTAGCCAAAGGCGAACGCGAACCGACACTGAGGATGTGGGAATGGGCCTCGAGTTCGGTCGTGCTTGGCCGTTTTCAGAGCGTCCGCAACGAAGTTGATATGGAAGCTGCCGTCGAGCACGGTGTCACGGTGGTGCGACGGATCACCGGTGGCGGCGCAATGTTCAACGAGCCGCAGAACACGATCACTTACTCGCTGTACGCGCCCGAGTCCCTGGTTGCGGGCATGTCCTTTGTGGAGTCGTACGCCTACCTGGATGACTGGGTGCTTCAGGGACTTCGGAAGATGGGCGTGGACGCCGTCTACCAGCCCATAAATGACATCGCCTCATCAGCCGGCAAGATCGGCGGTGCGGCCCAGACGCGCCGCAATGGGGTGGTACTGCACCACGCGATGCTTTCGTATGACATCGATGCTGACAAGATGCTTCAGGTTCTGCGCATCGGTCGTGAGAAGCTGAGCGACAAGGGCACCAAGAGTGCCCGCAAGCGCGTGAGCCCCGTTCGTGACCAGTCACAGCTCAGCCGCTCGGAAGTGATAGACGGCCTGATCGGCACCTTCACCAGCCTTTACGGCCTCGAAGGATCCGAAGTCAGTGAAGCAGAGCGCGCCAT
>CAZBBU010000314.1:983-2669 GCA_964489965.1 uncultured bacterium | reverse complement strand
TCCACCCGGGCCCGGATGGCGAAGGCGATGTTGCCGAACGGACCGTCCTTGCCGAACACGTCGGAGAACACGAGGCCACCGTAACTGTCACTGGGTTCGCTGAAGCTGGCGTAGCGGCCGTTGCCCCAGTCGAAGGTGCCACCGTCAACAATGAGCCCGCCGATGGCCGTTCCGTGACCGTTGATCCACTTGGTGGCCGAGTGGATGACCACGTCCGCGCCATGCTCGAAAGGCCGGTCCAGGTAACCGCCGATGCCGCTGGTGTTGTCGACCACCACCGCCACGCCCCGCTCGTGAGCCACGGCCGCGATGGCGTCCAGGTCAGGCAGAAGCAGTGACGGGTTGGGGATGGACTCCAGGTACACGCCGCGCGTGCGGTCGTCGATCAGTCGCGCGTAATCCTCCGGGTTGTCATCAGCCCCGACGAAACGCACCTCGATGCCCAGTTTCCTGAGCGTCTTGCGCAGCAGGTTGCTGGTGCCGCCGTAGATGTTGGGCGACGCCACCAGGTTGTCGCCGGCCTCGGCCAGCGTGGTGAAGGTGATGAACTCCGCGGCATGCCCGGACGCGACCGCCACGGCGGCGGTTCCGCCCTCAAGGGCGGCGATGCGATTCTCGAGCACGTCGGAGGTGGGGTTCATGATGCGGCTGTAGATGTTGCCGAACTCCTGCAGCCCGAACAGGCGGGCGGCGTGATCGGCGTCGTCAAAGGCGTAGGCAGCCGTCTGGTAGATGGGCACCGCCAGTGCGTTGGTGCTGGGATCGGGCTGCTGGCCGGCGTGGATCTGCAGGGTTTCAAAACGATGGGACATCTCTGAGTTGCCTCTTTCTCGTGAGTGATGCGTGACGGAATGACTCTCTTGGGCGACAGCCAATCAAGGCTGGCACGCCGGGAACATGTTCGCGGAACTGTGGCCTGGGCCCGGACAGGGGCCAGCGGTCAGTCCGCCCGGGGCATTCGCCAGCAGAAAGCGGTGCAGGTACTCAGGTTGTTCAGAAGTGAATTCATCAGCAGAGCCTCCGGTCAGTCCCGAGGAGCGGGACGTTTGATTTCGAGGCTTTCGCCCCCATCTTTCCGGCTGGCGTACCAACGTAGTGCTGCTGCCGGCTGGACTTAGCACCCGCCTGAATGAAGGCTGGTTGCCGCGGAGTCACTGGGCCAGATCCCTCGTCCGCTCTTGATAAGGCCGCTGGGCGAACCCGGCGGTTGAAAGTCAGTAAATCACACCGGGAGCAACTTGTCACCCCCTTGACTGACAGGCAAGCCTTCTGGTTACAGTCTCTCTCAGCCGCAAGGCATCCACAGGCCAGCGGCAGCAGTACCCAGAGGAGGCCAACATGGCACAGGAAATCCGGACGACACACGTGGGCAGCCTGCCCCGCACCGATGAGCTGATTGACGCGTTCAAGCGCGTCGAGAACGGCCAGATGTCGCTCCAGGACATGCGTGGCCTGCTCACCGAATCAGTGGATCAGGTGGTGGCCCGTCAGGCACAGATCGGCATCAGCATCCCCGGCGACGGCGAGTACGGGCACGCCATGTCATCAGCCACCAACTACGGCTCGTGGTGGACTTACATCTTCGACCGCGTCTCCGGCCTGGAACTGCGCGACGTGGATTTCTTCAACCAGCCGGACCTGATCTCTGAGCCCGGCAACATCCGCCTGACCGGCTTCGCCCACCGG
>CAZBBU010000314.1:0-973 GCA_964489965.1 uncultured bacterium | reverse complement strand
GACTGTTCCCCCGTGTCTACGCCGAAGATGCAACCGTCACCGTCGGCGAACAGCGGCCGTTTCCAGCAGTCGTGGGCAAGATGGAGTACATCGGCCATGAAGCCGTCCAGGACGACATCGCCAACCTGAGCAAGGCGTTGACCAGGCATGGTTACGCACCCGGACAGGGCTTCATCACCGCCCTCGCCCCGGGCAGCGCAATCCGCCTGACCGACGTGTACAACAAGGACGAGGAAGCATCCCTGTGGGCCTGGGCCGAGGTGCTCCGCGAGGAGTACAGACTCATCACGGACGCAGGGCTGATCCTGCAGTTCGATGACCCCGGCTTCGCCGAAAGCTGGGACCAGATCACCCCCGAACCCAGCGTGGAAGACTACCTGAAGTTCACGGAACGCAACGTCGAGGCGCTCAACTGGGCCATCCGTGACCTGCCGCAGGACAGGCTCCGCTTCCACCTCTGCCACGGCTCCTGGCACGGTCCGCACGCCACCGACCTGGACCTGAAACACCTGGTCAACCTCATGCTGAAGGTGAACGTGAAAGGCTACTCGTTCGAAGCGGCCAACGTCCGGCACGCCCACGAGTACCGGATCTGGGACGAAGTCAAATTGCCCGACGGCAAGGAGATTCTGCCGGGAGTGATCAGCCACTCCACCAACCTGATCGAGCACCCCGAACTCGTCGCGGAGCGCATCGAGAGGTTCGCCAGCCGGGTGGGTGCCGAACGCGTGATCGCCTCAAGCGACTGCGGCCTGGGCGGCAGGATTCACCCCGACCTGGCGTGGGCCAAGCTGGAAGCGCTCACCGCCGGGGCGGAGATCGCCAGCAAACGACTGTAGAAGCGGACTGGCCGCTGACGCCACCCGGGTTACGGCTTCGGGTGGCGTCAGCGGCGATTGACAGAATGGCCACAAACCACGTATGCTCATGAACGCTGTTCCCGTGGGGGCTTAGCTCAGTTGGGAGAGCATCT
>CAZBBU010000313.1:0-2672 GCA_964489965.1 uncultured bacterium | reverse complement strand
TTACGCGCCCAGCCGTTAGCTGGCACCCTGCCCTGCGGAGCCCGGACTTTCCTCAGGTGACTAAACGCCACCCGCGATCAGACAGCTCACACCGCAGACAGGATATTAGCATGCCAAAGGGAAGGGCCCCGTCAAAGACGGGACCCTTCCAGAAACTGCTTGCCTGTGGTTCTTACTGGTCGCGGTAGTCAGGCACCACGACTTCGCCGGAGGCGATGGCGGCGCTGACTTCAGCCAGCTGGTCGAGCACGTCCTGCGTGAGGAGCGCTTCGTTGTACTCGTCGAGGGCGAAGCCCACGCCTTCTTCAGCGACGCCGAGCTCCTGCAGGCCGGAGCTCCAGGTGCCGTCAACGATGTCCATCACGGCGTTGTAGGCCGCGGTGTCAACGCGCTTGAGCATGCTGGACAGGCCGTGGTTCATCGTGGCGGGATCGCCGTCGTTGTCACCTTCCGGGTTCTGGTTGGAATCAACGCCGATGAAGAACAGCGGAGCGGAAGCCGGGTCGTCACAGACGACGGCATACTCGGCTGACTTCTCCAGGCTGTCAGTCAGGGCCTTGAACTCGGGGTTGCGGACGGTGGCAGGCACATGGCACAGGGTCTCGTTGACGAAATCGATGACGCCACGGCCCGAGCCGCCGGCGGCAGCGAAGATGATGTCAGTGCCCTGGGCGTGCTGCAGGGAGGCGAGCTCCTTGGCAGTTGCCGGGTCATTCCAGGCATCAGGGGTGACGCCAACGTAGTTGGAGATCACGGTGCAGTCTTCGCAGGCTGCCATGACGCCCATCTCGTAACCCTGGTTGAAGTTGCGGATGAGGGGCACGTCCATGCCGCCGACGAAGCCGACGGTGCCGGTCTGGGTCAGCAGGCCGGCCATGTATCCCACGAGGTAGGAGCCTTCCTGGTCACGGAACACCACGCTGCGCACGTTGTCACGCTCAGCGGCAACGGCGTCGATCAGCACGAAGTTGGTGTTCGGGTACTCGGCGGACACGGACTCGATGGCGTCCTGCTGGTTGAAGCCGGGGGCGATGATAAGCTCGGCACCCTGCTCACCGGCCATGCGACGCTGACCGTCAGCGGTCTGTCCGCCGGCGGACGGCTCGTATTCAAGGATGTCAATCTCGTAGGTGGCGGACAGCTCATCGACCGCGCGCACCAGGCCGTTCCAGGTGCCTTCGTTGAACGAGGCGTCAAACTTGCCGCCGGCGTCGAACGTGATGCCGACAACGAAATCCTGGGCCAGAGCGGCTCCACCCATAAGCGCAGCGGCAGCGGCCAGTACGGACAGCTTCTTGACTGATCTCTTCATGCAAAACCTCCAGTTGGAACTACTGACATCAAGTATAGCAGTGACGGACTGGGGCAACTCTACGCCGCGCGGGGCGCCCGCCGGTGCTAGTCTCACCACATGCCACCTACTCCCACGGAACGCGCGGTTCAGCTGCGCAACAGGCTGAGGGACGCCATCTACCGCTACTACGTACTGGAACAGCCGGAGCTGAGCGACGCAGAATACGACAGGCTTTTCAGGGAGCTGCAGGAGCTCGAGGACCAGCATCCCGAGCTTGCCACGCCCGACTCGCCCACCCGGCAGGTCGGCACGCCGCTGCAGTCGAGTTTCGCCACGGTCACGCATCTGACTCCGATGCAGTCACTGGACAACGCCTTCGACCTGTCTGAGGTCGCCGCTTTCGTGGCCAGGGTGCAGAGGGGCCTGGGACGGGACGAAGTCAGACTGTTCGCCGAACCGAAAGTGGACGGCCTGTCCGTCAGCATCCTCTATCGGGGCGGCGAGATGGTGTGGGCCGCCACCCGCGGTAACGGCAGGCAGGGTGAGGATGTCACTGCCAACGTGCTGGCGATCGAGGGCATCCCCGGGAGAATAAGTGACGCTCCTGCGGAACTTGAGGTGCGCGGTGAGGTGTTCATGCCCAGGACCGAGTTCCTGCGCATAAACACCGAGCGGGAGCAGAACGGCGAGAACCTGTTCATGAACCCGCGTAACGCCGCCTCCGGAGCGCTGCGGCAGCTGGATGCGCGCATCACCTATGGACGCAGGCTCGAGGCCTACCTGTATGACGTCGGCCGGCCCGAACAGCTGGGTGTTGCCGACAGGGGTGCGCTTCTTGACTGGCTCTCGGCACGCGGTTTCCGCACCAACCCGCTCAGGCAACGAGTCTCGGGCGAGGAAGAGGTCAGGAAACTCCTTCAGGCCTGGCAGGACCTGCGACCCGGACTGGACTATGACATCGACGGCGTGGTCCTTAAGGTGGCGGACATCGATGACTCCATCGAACTGGGCAGCACCAGCCGGGCGCCACGCTGGGCCATCGCCTGGAAGTTCCCGGCGGAAGAAGTCGAGACGACGCTGGAGTCCATCTCGGTGCAGGTGGGAAGGACGGGCAAGATCACGCCGGTGGCCAACCTGGCGCCGCGTCTGCTGGAGGGCACTACGGTGGCGAGAGCGACGCTGCACAACCCGGGTTTCGTGGCCCAGCACGACCTGCGGCCGGGTGACACGGTGCTGCTGCACAAGTCCGGCGGGATCATTCCCGAGATCATCAGTAACCGGTCGAGAGACGAACCGGACCGCAACGAAGCCTGGGAGCCGCCCGCACAGTGCCCATCCTGCGGTGCCGAACTGGTGATGAGGGGCGCAAACCTGAGGT
>CAZBBU010000312.1:776-2684 GCA_964489965.1 uncultured bacterium | reverse complement strand
GGCGGCGAAATAGCGGTTTGCCTCGGAAACCAGCGACCAGAGGTCGGCCAGCACGACATGCGGCTGCTGGCTCGCCATCGCCGCCCGTGACCTATCGACAAGCCCGTCGGTCGCCTCGATCAGCGCCCTGTCGGCGTCGGTGAAGGCGCCGGGCGCGGGCACCCTGCCCTCGCGGTTCTTGGCCAGCATGCTCAGCGAGGAGGTCTTGAAGGCGCCGTTGGGGCCCAGCAGGCAGAAAACCTCGCCGGGCGCCACGCTGAAGCTCACCGCATCAACGGCCGTGACATCCCTGAATTTCTTGGTAAGTTCCGAAACCTCAATCACGCCCGACATTTTAGCCACCGAAACGTCAGCATCCGGCCATGGAAACGACGTATCATCTTGAGGACGCCATGGACCGTGATGCCCTTGCACTTGACTCCCACAGGCTCTTGCCCCGGCTGTTGCGTGGTGTCGAGCGGGTGGACAGCAGCGTGGAGCTGGCCGGTCTCAGCCTGACGGCGCCGCTCCTGCCGCTCCTGCTCAAGCACGCGGGCGGGCCGGAACAGGCACCCGCGATCGTGCCCGCCAGTGAGCTGCTGGCGCAGCCGCATCTGCATCGACCCGAGCAGACGGTGGCCAGCATGCCCAACGGCAGCATGGGCGTGCTCATAGGCCTGGTCCGGCAACTGGCTGAACTGAAGGTGGCTGCCGTGGCCCTGGATCTGTCCAACATGGCAGAGACCAGCCCTTATGGAGACGAGGAGTGGCGGCCCCGCAGCCGGGAAGAACTCGCGGAACTGCGCGCGGCGGCGGGAAGGCCCTTCTGGCTTTCTGGCGTGTCCAGCGCTGACGACGCCGACGTTGCCCTCGAAGCCGGGCTTGACGCGCTGGTGGTCCACAGTGCCGCCGGCCGCATGCTGGGCGGCCCCGCCGTCATAGAGGTGCTGCCGGAAGTGGTTGACGCGGTGGCCGGCACCATGCACGTGCTGGCCGGCGGCCTGGTGCGTGACGGCATCGACGTGTTCCGCCTGCTGGCTGTGGGCGCGGACGCCGTGGTTCTGGAGGGCGACCGGCCCCTGGACCACCTGCGCCGTGAACTCGAGTACGCCATGCGTCTCACCGGCTGCGCCAGTTTCGCTGACATCGGCCTGGACGCCGTGTACGCCCCGCTGTTCGGAGAAGCCTGAGATGATCGCCTTCCTGGAGGGACAGGTGGTGGAACTGCGCAAGAACAGCGCCGTCATCCGCACCGGC
This sequence comes from uncultured bacterium, assembly GCA_964489965.1. GTDB lineage: Bacteria > Deinococcota > Deinococci > Deinococcales > Trueperaceae > CALDPK01. Next base: position 1,448 of record CAZBBU010000312.1, on the reverse strand, counting down.
CTGGTGGGCATCGAGGTGTTCGCCGCCAGCAGCACGCTCGGCTGGCTGCGTCCCGGCGAGTTCGTACAGCTGCACACCCACCTGGTGGTCAAGGAAGATCTTCTGGCGCTCTACGGTTTCCGCAGCGCCGACGAACTCACGCTGTTCACGCACCTGATCACCGTGAGCGGCGTGGGACCGCGTTTGGGCCTGGCGGTGCTGTCCACGTTGCCGGTGAGCGCCATCGCCCGCGCCATCACGGATGGCGACGCCGCGCTGCTGGCCACCACTCCGGGCGTGGGCAAGCGGACGGCCGAGCGCCTCATCCTGGAGCTGGCGAACCGCCTGCCGGAGGAGCTGCTCGCCGGTTCGGAAGGCAGCGGCAAACCGGCACCCGCCAGTGACGTGACGCGCGACGCGAGTGAGGCCCTGCTGGCGCTGGGCTTCCGCGAGGCTCAGGTGCGGGCCCTGGTGGCTGAACTGAGCGCCGCCAATCCGGATGACCCGGCAGAAACACTGATCCGCAAGGCGCTCGCCAGACTGCGCTGATTCAGGCGCTTATGGCCGATTCCGGCGTCACGCTCGGCAGGTCAAATGCGCTGCCCACCGCCTGGTAGGTGAGGCTGCCCCGGTGCGTGTTGAGTCCTGCCCGCAGTACGGGATCCTGCCGCAGCGCCTCCAGCGGATCCGCCG
>CAZBBU010000312.1:0-766 GCA_964489965.1 uncultured bacterium | reverse complement strand
CAATGTGTAGGGGAGCGTCTGGCTTGAGAGGGCGTGGGTGCTGGTGTGGGGCACGGCGCCCGGCATGTTCGATACGCCGTAATGCACCACGCCGTCAAGCACGTAGGTGGGATCGTCATGCGTGGTGGCGCGGATCGTTTCGATGCAGCCGCCCTGGTCCACCGCCACGTCGACGATGACGCTGCCCTGCTTCATGCTGGACAGCAGCTCACGCGGTACCAGCCGCGGCGCACGCGCCCCGGGAATCAGCACCGCACCGATGAGCAGGTCGGCACGGCGTACCGCCTCCTCGATATTCCCGGTGTTGCTCACCAGTGTCTGAATCCTGCTGCCGAACACGTCATCCAGGTACTGCAGCCTGGCGTGGTTCACGTCGAAGATGGTGACACGCGCGCCAAGTCCCAGGGCCATCTTGGCCGCGTTCGTGCCCACCACGCCGCCGCCCAGGATCACGACCTCGCCGGCCGTCACGCCCGGGACCCCGCCCAGCAGCAGGCCTCGGCCGCCTGAGAAGGTGGTCAGGTGGTGCGCACCGACCTGCACGCTCATGCGGCCCGCGACCTCGCTCATGGGGGTGAGCAGCGGCAGTGCGCCGCTGGGCAGCTGCACGGTCTCGTAGGCGATGGCGGTGGTGCCGGCGGCCAGCAGAGCCTCCGTGAGCGGCCGGTCGGCCGCCAGGTGCAGGTAGGCGAACAGCGTCAGATCCTCACGCAGGTATCCGTACTCGGCCGCTGTCGGCTCCTTGACATTGAGCACCAGGTCCTGA
>CAZBBU010000311.1:0-2691 GCA_964489965.1 uncultured bacterium | reverse complement strand
CCGGGCGGTCGCCGCCGGTCGCAGCGCCACCATCGCCAACCTTTACCCACCGGGGTACTTCCGCGCACTGGAAGCTGGCCGCAACAGGACCAACGCGCCGGTGCACGCTGCCCTGGGTGCCAGCCTCCGACTCCGCAGCCTGGCGGATTTCGAGCGCAGCCAGGCGATCAGCGCCGATCTCAGCGGGCAGCACCTGAGCAGCATCGCACCGGGCGCCCACAGGCTCACGCCCGCCCGGTCCGGTGCCGAACTGCGGCAGCTGGCACTGCAGCATGACTTCACGTTCTTCGATTACTGGCCCAGCGACCAGGTGGGACATCGCGGCAGCCTGGATGAAGCCGTGCGATTGGTGCAGGCCCTGGACGAGTTCCTGGGCGTAGTACTGCCCGATGCCGGCGACGGCCTCACCGTGCTCCTCACCTCGGACCACGGCAATCTTGAAGACAAGTCAATCCGGACGCACACGAGGGCGAAGGTGCCGCTCATCGTCACAGGCCCGCGTGCCTCCGACTTTGCCTCGGCAGGCGATCAGACCCACGTGGCGCCGCTCGCGGCCAGGCTGCTGGGAATCTGAGTCAGGACAGGCCGATGAGCACGAATGCCTCGTACCAGGCGGCCACCAGCAGCAGCAGACCTGCGAGAGGCAACATCAGCAGCAGTTTGCCGATGGCTTCCGGCAGGGCCGTCAACCCGTTGCGCAGCAGCGTCAGCAGCAGGAAACCGCCACCCGCGATCACCGTGAAGTAGGCTGTCAGCTCCAGCAGGAGCAGCACCGCCACTATCAGCAGTTCCAGTGGCCCGGGTGCCAGCAGCCCGAAGGGGATGGCCTGCACGTAGAACGAGAACAGTCCGAACAGGTAGGCGGGCACACCGAACAGCAGGGCCAGGCTGAACAGAGTGGAGGCGCTGACGACCATGAAGTTCTGGTAGAAGGTGACGGTGGCCGCCCGCGAGATGTTGCCACTCGCGTATGCCTCCGTGGCGCCGACGGTACTCACGGCGCTCTCGACCGTCTCCAGGATCGCCGCGTGGCACTCCTGCGGCAGACCGTTGCCGGTCACGATGCCCAGCACGAAGCCGCCTGTCAGCAGTCCCAGCGTCACCAGGTAGGCGCCGCGGTGCCGGGCGATCACCCGCAGCCCCCTGGCGAGCAACCCGGGCAGCCAGCCGCCGGGCCTCAACAGCAGCACCAGGACCGCCACGCTGAGGATGCCGAAGCTCCAGGCGGCTGCAGGCGTCTGCACCCAGGCCCGCAGCCCGCTGGGCGGTGGCTGCCTGAAGCCCACCTGCAGCACCTGCCAGCTTTCGGCGGTCTCCTGCAGGGTCACCTGCACCACGTTCAGCTGGCCTGAGGGTCCCACCGCGCTGTAGGTGAACACCCGCTGGTCAGGCGCATCCGCCTCCAGCTCGAGGCGGTCGTCCAGGTTCACGCTGGTGCCGGCCGGTGGCGGGGGGCTCACCAGCAGGGTCGGCACCAGCTGGCACAACTCCACAGTGGAAAGCGCACTCAGGCCGTTCAGAGCCGGCATGGTGCTGGCCTGCCACTCAGACACCGCCTCGTCGGCAACCGCACCGGGCGGTGTGGAGGGCTGGGCGAAAACAGGGGTCAGGAACAGCAGCAGCATCAGCAGCACGGCGAGTCGCCTGTGGCCGGATTCAAGCATCATCACGCGCCCGAGCATAACCCGCTCAGGTTGCTGGCCCGGTTGTAGAATCCAGTCCTAGTGGGCGCATTTCTGACAACCAGGAACCTGCTGCTGCGCACCGTTCAGGCCTTCGTGCCCGCCCTGGCGAGGCCGGATGACGGGCTGGCCAGGCAGTACCTGGATGACAGTGAATACCGGCTGTACCTGCGAATGGACCCGCGCGACCGCAGCCACTGCCTGCATGTGGCACGGGAACTCCTGAAACTGCAGCCCGATGCCGACCGGGACCTGGTTGCAGCCGCGCTGCTTCATGACGTGGGCAAGTCCCTGCTGCCGTTCGTGGCCTGGCAGCGGGTGTTGGTTCACCTTCAGAACCCGAAGGGGCTGCCGGCCAGACCGCTGCAACCGGGTCTGCGGGGAGCCCGGCAGCTCAAGGAGCACCACGAACAGCTTGGCGCCGAGCTGCTGCTCGCAGAGGGCGTATCCCTCGCAGTGGTGTCGCTTGTCAGGGGACTGGGTGAGGCCGCAAGCCACAAGCATCCCAGACTGAGCCTTCTGCGCCAGGCTGATGAGGCCACGTGAGCAGTCAACTCAGCTGGCTGATGGGGTTGCAGCGCTTCGGCATGAAGCCGGGCCTCGAGGTCATGGAACGGTTGCTCGACCGGCTGGACCGGCCGGAGCGGGGCATCCGGGCGGTGCTGGTCGGTGGAACAAACGGCAAGGGCAGCACCGCCAGCCTGCTGGCAGGCATGCTGTCCGCAGCCGGCATCCGCACCGGCCTGTTCATCAGTCCGCACCTGACCCGGGTGATGGAGCGGTTCACGGTGGACGGTTACGAACTGCCGCAGGAGCGACTGGAAGCGGCACTAGAGCGCGTTCGGCCAGCGGCAGAGGAACTTGGTGCCAGCTTCTTCGAGGTGATGGTGGCATGTGCCTGGCTCCTGTTCCGGGAGAGCGGCTGCCGCGTGGCCGTGCTGGAAGTGGGGCTGGGCGGCAGGTTCGACGCCACCAAGCTTCTGGCCATCAACTTCGAGCATCTCAAGGA
>CAZBBU010000310.1:0-2695 GCA_964489965.1 uncultured bacterium | reverse complement strand
CGAGGCCGAAGGTCACCGGCCACAGGCTGTGACTGCGGCCCCAGGCCACCAGTTTGGTGAGGCTGGTGAACAGGATCCCCTCGGACTCCAGTTCCTGCCAGTCCTTTTCGAACAGCTCTCCAAGACTCATCTGAGCTCACTCACTTCCATCGCAGCACTCCCTTGCGGAGTATGTACACGTAACCAACGGCCAGGATTGCCACAAAGATGATGGCGTTGGCGAACAGGAACTGCGGTTCAAGCTTGAACCGCACGGCCAATGGGTAGAAGAATGCGGTTTCCAGGTCGAAGATGATGAACATCATCGCCACCAGGTAGAAGTGGACCGGGAAACGCTCACGTGCGTTTCCAAGTGCCGGGATGCCCGACTCGTAGGCCGCCAGTTTGTCCGGATTGGCCTTCTTGGGGCCCAACAGGTACCCGACGGTCAGTGCGGCTACCCCAATTCCGCCGGCTACCAAGAACATGATCAGGACGTTCTGATACACAGCCGAGACTCCTCTCCAGGTCGGGGCAACCCGGATACTATTCGTTTGCCGTCAGACGCACCGGTCCCCTGTGTGTTCTTGTGCGTCATTTCACAGCTTCGTGGCGTCATTGTATCACAGGTCCACTACCTCAACAAGGCCAGTAATCCCGATGGGAACGGTATGAATTGAACTTATGCCGCAGGTTCCAGCGCGCTTGTATAAACTGCGCAGATGATTGCTGAGGAGGTCCGGATCAGGCCCTACGAACCTGCGGATCTGGATGCGCTGTACCTGATCTGCCTGGCGACGGCGGCGTCAGGCGAGGACGGCAGCGTCCTGTACCGGAACGCACCCAGGTCGGTTGGCGATTACTACGCCGCTCCCTACGCTGCGCACGAGCCGGAACTCTGCCTGGTGGCTGAGGATTCAGCCGGCGTGTGCGGTTACATCCTGGGCACCGCGGATACCGCCGCATTCGAGGAGTGGCTGGAGCAGCACTGGTTTCCCCTGATGCGTGAGCGTTACGGGTGGCCGGACGGAGACCCGGCAGGTTTTACGGCCGCCGAGCGGCTCATCAGGCGCTTCCATGCCCCGTTGCGGCGCGAGGCGCTCGCCATCGTGGCGGATTACCCTGCTCACCTGCACATCGACCTGCTGCCCCGAGCTCAGGGGGCGGGGCTTGGTCGCAGGCTGATGGTGGCCTGGCTGGACCTGCTGCGTGAGGGGTCGGTTGCGGGAGTGCACCTGGGCCTGGGTCTGCGGAATCACCGTGCCCTGGCGTTTTACGAGCGCATGGGCTTTGAGCTGCTGGAGAAGCGCGGCGATCCGCCGGATTCACTGCTGATGGGCCTCCGCCTGTCCCGATAGAGTTCGGTCCACCCGCTGAGGTTATGCGGGTGGACCGAATCGCCGGGGTTAGCCCCTGTGTGGCTCGACCGGATGCATACCCATCCGGGAGCCGTGTTTACACGCCTGTTTAAGCTTCGGAGACCTCGATCTTGCGGCTCTTGGCGGCTGCTGCCTTCGGGATGTTCAGGACCAGCAGGCCGGCCTGCACACGGGCGCTGATGCCTTCGGTATCGACGCTGGCCGGGAGCTTGAAGTTGCGGCTGAACGCACCGCGCGGCATGGTCTTGAGCCAGTAGCGGCGGCCTTCGGTCTTGGCCTCAGGCAGCTCTGCGCGGATGGTCAGCTGGCGGCCTTCAACATCGATGTCGATGTCCGAAGAAGTCAGGCCCGGTACGGCGAACTCGAGCACGAAGCCGTCTTCTGTCTCGTAGAAGTCCATGCCCGACTGCACGTTCTGGCTGCTTCCGAAGTCCTCGAACAGGCGGCCGAAGCTGCCAAAGAACTCGTCAGCGAGGGTGCGGCGCGGGGTGGGGTAATCGGCATTCAAAGTACGAACAGTGGTCATGTTTCAACCTCCAGGGATTATAGTCTGCGGGTCACATTGCCCGCTTATGGCTGCATCATACTACTTGAGTCTATCCGTGTCAAGTTTGCTGACGCGCAGCTGTAGGGCTATTAGTGGTCTCAGCTGACAATGCCCGGAAGATCCGCGGCTACACTGTCGCTATGAAAGGGGAAACAATATGGCAGCAGCACTGACCGTCCTTAAGTTCGACCGCGCGAATGACGCCGAGGAGGCGCTCGCCAGCCTGCAGGAGCTGAGGAAGCAGCACGTGATCAACATCGGTGACGCCGCTGTGGTCACTTGGCCGGAAGGCAGAAAGGCACCCCGCACCATCCAGGCGGTCAACACCACCGGCGTCGGGGCCCTTGGTGGCACCTTCTGGGGCATGCTCGTAGGCATGCTGTTCATGATGCCGCTGCTCGGCGCAGTGATCGGAGCAGCCGCCGGGGCGATCTCCGGTGCCCTGACTGACATCGGTATCGACGACGGCTTCATCAAGGACGTACGCGAGAAGGTGCAACCCGGTACTTCAGCCCTGTTCCTGCTGGCCGGAACCGAGGCGCCCGACAAGGTTGCCGAGCACCTCAGCCGCTTCAACCCGCAGCTGCTGACCACCAACCTGTCACACGAGCAGGAGCAGCGACTTCGCGAGCTGTTCGAAGGATCCTGAGGCAAGTTTCCGCTACGGCTTGACGAGGCCTGCAGAAGAAACCTATAATCCATAAGTTGTGTCCACGAGCAGGACGGACACTGCAGGCCAGGCCCCTTCGACTAGCGGTTAGGTCACAACCCTTTCAAGGTTGCGGCACGA
>CAZBBU010000309.1:0-2695 GCA_964489965.1 uncultured bacterium | reverse complement strand
CGGTGGTGGTGAGTGAACGCCGCATCACCGCCATCGACACCAGCGCAATCGGCATCGCGGCTGAGGAACTCAGCCTGGGCGTGGGTGACCTGTTCAACTACGACGTGCTTCTTCAGGATGTGCGTCGCCTGGCTGAGGGACGCAGTGGGGACGTGCGACTGGAAACCCAGGCCATCGGTTCCGGTGGTGTGCGGGTGATCCTGGCTGAAGGTCCCCCGGAGACCGCCGGCGTGATCACCGAAGTGGTGATCGAAGGCAACACAGTGGTGCCCACCGAAGAACTCATGGAGATCCTGAACCTGCAGGTGGGGGACACTTTCACCTCCACGCTGGCCCAGGAGGACTTCGACCGCATCAACGAGTACTACCTGGACCGCGGCTGGCTGATGCAGGGCACACCTGATTTCAACTGGCTCGAGGGCACCTACGTGCAGCGGATCCGTGAAGTACGCGTCGGCGCTCACGAAGTCACCTGGGAAGGTGAACGGGGCCGCACGCAGGACTTCACGGTCACCCGCTACCTGCCGCCCGTGGGCGTGGTGCTCAACCAGAACGATCTGCGCGCCGCGCTCGTGAGCATCCAGCAGCTTGGCGTGGTCGAACCGATGAACATCCTGCTGCAGCCCGGCGAGGCCGAAGACGAGGCCATCATCAACGTGGTGGTCGGCGAGACCGGTACAGGCGTCTTCACGCCCAGCGCGCAGTACTCGACCGAGACCGGCTTCTCGCTGTCAGTCAGCTACTCGCAGCTGAACCTCTGGGGCCGTGCGCACAACGTCGGCGTGGAGATCACCGGACAGACGTCGCAGGTCGGCCTGCTGCTCGGCGGCTCGGTCCGCTACAGCATTCCCTGGCTGTACATAGACTTCCTTGACTTCAAGGAAGTACCCACCAGCCTGAGCCTCACGGTGTTCTCTCTGCCTACCGCCAACCAGCCCATGTCGAACGGCAGTTCACTGACGGCACCGCATCCCGTCACGGGTGACGAGGTGCTGGTAGGCGAGTACACCTCCAGGGAGACCGGCTTCAGCTTCAGCGCCGGGCGGCCCATCTTCACCAACACCAGTATCGGCGTGAACGCGCGCGTGGCCAACACCGGTTACACACAGGAGCCACCCAACGTGGAGTGCGAGTTCGATTCGGATGGCAACCTGACGAACGCCAGCCGCTGCTCGCTGCCCTTCGCCGATGCCACCGGCTTCATGCCGCAGGGCGGCGTCAACAGCTTCTACAGCACCACCCTGGTCTACGACTCGCGTGACAGTGCAGAGTTTCCGCGCCGCGGCATCTATGCCAACACGCTGCTCGGCTTCGGCTTCGGAAACGACTTCGCCCATCCGGTCACGGGCGCGCAGACGAGCTACGACTACCAGCAGTTCGAGATAGGCTTCCGCACCTACCTGCAGCTGAATAACCTGTTCCCGGAGTTGAACGACAACCATGTGCTGGCCTTCCGGGTCAACTTCGGTCATCAGTTCGGTGACCTGTACCCCACCTCCAGGCGTTTCACGGTGGGCAAGACGACCAACATCGCCAGCAGCATCCGTGGCTTCCACGCGCAGGACTTCGGACTGTCACGCACCTACGCAACCTCGTCACTCGAGTACCGTTACGACTTCGGCCTGCAGACAGTGGCTACCCAGACGGTCATCGGTGTCGTGTTTGCCGACCTGGGTTACGCGTCATCCGCCACGGGCTTCCCCGAGTACGAGTCCCCGGTCTTCGGTGCAGCCGGCCTGGGCGTTCAGGTGAACCTGGGCTTCGGCGGCGTACTGCTGCCGGCGCTGCGCTTCGATTACGCCTTCAGTGAGAAGAACCCGAGTGGTGAGTTCCGCTTCCGGGTCGGTGGGGTTTTCTGAGTGCTCAGACGTTGAACAGGAAGTGGATCACGTCACCGTCCTGAACGACGTATTCCTTGCCTTCGGTGCGCAGCCAGCCTCGGGCGCGGGCATTGGCCAGGTTGCCGGCTTCCACCAGGCGGTCCCAGGCGATCACTTCGGCCCGGATGAATCCGCGCTCGAAATCAGTGTGGATCACGCCGGCCGCCTGGGGCGCCTTGGTGCCACGGCGCACGGTCCAGGCCCGCACTTCCTTCTCGCCTGAGGTCAGGTAAGTGATCAGACCGAGCGTGCGGTAGCCCGTGCTGATCAGGCGCTCGAGGCCGCTCTGCTCCAGGCCGAGCTCACTCAGGAACTCGGCGGCTTCTTCCGACGGCAGTTCCGAGAGCTCCTGCTCGATGCGGGCGGATATGACCACCACGTCCGAGCCGGAAGCGGCAGCGTGCTGCCGTACTGCCTCGACGTGCGGGTTGTTTCCGGGGTCCGCCAGGTCCTCCTCCGCCACGTTGCACACGTAGATCACCGGCTTGGCAGTCAGCAGGCCGAACTCGGCAGGGACTTCCAGGCCGGAGCTGCGGGCCGGCTTGCCCTCAGACAGGTGTTCCAGCAGCTGACCGGCCAGCTCATACAGCACGGCATCATCCTTGTTGGACTTGGCGCTGCGCTTCAGGCGCTCCTGCCGGCGCTCAAGACTGGCGATGTCAGCCAGCGCCAGCTCGGTGTCGATCGTCTCGATGTCCGCCAGCGGGTCAACCCGGCCGGAGACGTGAACCACGTCCGGGTCCTCGAAGCAGCGCACCACGTGCGCGATGACTGCCACCTCACGGATGTTGGCCAGGAACTGGTTGCCCAGGCCC
>CAZBBU010000308.1:0-2710 GCA_964489965.1 uncultured bacterium | reverse complement strand
GCGGGGGCACCCGTCCAGGTGCTGTACTTCTCCAGCCAGACCACCGTGCTGAGCAACACCACACTCATCAGTGCCAGTTGGCCCGGCGGAGTCGAGTCGAGGAAAAGTGGGCCAAGCAGGTAACCGATTGTGGCTGCCAGCCACGCCACCACCGCGGCGGCCAGTGCGCGGCCCAGGGTGCGTTGCGCGCCACGTATAGGCAGTTGACGCGCGTAGCCGCCAGTGCCGAGCAGGAAACCGGCCAGGTTGGCCATGACCAGTGACACCAACAGCAGGCCGAACGAGCCCGCCTGGTTTGCAAAAATAATGCCGACCACGACTGCGGCGAACTGGAACAGCAACCTGAGTTGCGCCAACAACGGTCGGCGGTAAAGCATCGTCAGTGTGCGCCAGTTTATGGCCTGCCACTGAGCCGAACCCGGGCGAGGGAGCGGCAGGCTGCGGCTGGGCTTCGTAACACCTGGTTTGTCATGCAGTGTCGCCAGCAGCCTGGCGCGGTAAGCAGGATCATCAGAGCCGGCCACACCAGCCATGGCCGCCAGGATGTTCATCTGCCTCATGGCCCCAAGCTCGCTGAGAACGAAGCTCTGGGCCGCGAACCGCGGAGGGTACGAGCTTAATAGCGTACGGTGCACGAAGTACGCACTGGCGCCGGCCACCAGCAAGGGAGCGATCAGGGTCAATGGACTGCCACTTACGAAAGCCCCCAACAGACCGGCTTCGGGTACGAACACGCCAAGCAGCGCCAACGCCGTGGCACCAAGCAACAGGAACAGGTAGCGGGCGTCCGCCTCGGGATTGTTCAGGTGCCAGTAGCGGATCCAGGCAAGGTTGACGAGGCTGATCAGGATCAGCGCCAGCGCGGGACCCGCGAACCAGGCACTGTGATGCAGCCAGTATGGCGCGACCACTGCCCAGACGGTGCCGATCAGCAACCCGATTACCCCGCGCATCAGCCACACCTTGACGAAGGGCCAGCGAAGCACCTGGTAAGGAGCCGCCGGACCCAGGACCAGGCGGTACACGTCCCGTCTGTTGACGAACACGGGTGCAGCTCGCGCCCGGTAGATCAGGCTCCCGAAGACGAAAGTGAGGATCGTAGACATGATGGTGCCGAGTGGCAGAGCAATGGGTTCTTCCAGCACACCCAGCAGTTCGATGCCGGAGATGGCGAAGATGACCAGCCAGAAGATCAGGTAGGCGATGGTCCACCAGCCCACTGACTTTCCGATCCACTCCGCGTAGCTGCGGAACGAGCGCCTGAGTGTCATGTTGCGCAGGAACCGGACCCCTGCGGCGGGTGCAGCCGCCTGGTTCACGCGCTGAGCTGCCCGTCCTGCAGTTTGAGCAGGCGTGCGCCTAGATTGCTCAACAACTCACCCTGGTGACCGGTGAGCAAGACGGCACCACCGGCAGCACAACGCTGCTGCAGTGCCTCGTTAAGCAGTTCCTGCGAGGCCAGATCCAGCCCGTTGTAGGGTTCATCCAGAATCAACAGCGGAGTATCGAGCCCGAGCGCCAGCGCCAGGGAGAGTTTCTGGCGCATGCCACGCGAGTGCGTGGACGGGAACTCGCCCACCTTCGCCTCGAGGCCAAAGCGGAACAACCATTCACGCATGCGTTCCTCGGCAGCCTCCTGGCCGTAGATGAGCGAAACGAAGCGCATGTGTTCCTGCAAGGTCAGGTCTTCATAGAGGGCAGCCTCGTCAGGCACGTAGACGAAACTGCTCCTGGCCTCAGGACTGGTGGGGCGCAGGCCAGCGATGAAGATGTCCCCGTTCGAGGGAAGCAGATTGACCAGTGCCCGGAGCAGGGTGCTCTTACCCGCGCCGTTCGGACCAGTCAGGAGGGCCAGGTCACCCTCGGCGAGACTGAAACTGGCCTCGGTGATAATGGGCACGCCGCCGAGTTTGACGGTGACTTCCTGGGCTACGAGTGGTTCACTGGTCGCTGACATCAGGCCCCAACCTACCAGAAAGCGCATGACGCCCGTGGTAGCGTGCCAGGTAATGGAAACAGGCGATCTGGATGCGTTCGGCTGGACGGAGGAGTGGGCTGACCACTTCAGTGAGGTGGCCGACCCTGACGACATTCCCGGGCGTCTCCTGGGTCACGAGAGGACCAGCCTGCGTGTCATGACGCCGCAGGGCGAACGGCAAGTGACCGCCGGCGCACGCTTCCGCAGGGGCAGGGGCAAGGACCGCCCGGTGGTGGGCGACTGGCTGGTCCTGCAACCCATCTCCGGAGACGAACGCCTGAACCTGAGGCGCATTCTGCCGCGTCGCTCCCAGCTCAGCCGCGTCTCAAGCTCCCGCCGCAATCCGGACGGCCAGGTAGGCGGCAAGCCCGCCGAACAGGTGCTCTCGAGCAACATCGACACCGTGTTCATAATCACAGGCCTCGATGACGATTACAGCCTTCCGCGCATCGAAAGGTACGCCGCGGCAGTCAAGGACGGCGGCGCGACCCCGGTCGCACTTCTCAACAAGGCCGACCTCGTAGCACCCGAAGTCGCTGCTGAACGGGCCGCGGAAGTCTCGGCTGCACTGCCGGGAGTTGACGTTCACGTTCTGAGCGTCGCTCAGGAACAGGGAATCGACGCACTGGCGCCATACCTGGGCAAAGGCAGGACTGTGGCTCTGATCGGTTCATCCGGTGTCGGCAAATCCAGCCTGGTGAACAGCCTGGTGGGTCAGGACGCAGCCCTGAC
>CAZBBU010000307.1:0-2716 GCA_964489965.1 uncultured bacterium | reverse complement strand
GGCGCACGTTGATGGTGGTGGAGCTGATGCGGCCGTCCGCGTCAGTGGCCTGCACGGTGACACGGTTGTCACCCGCGACCAGCCCGTACACCTCGCATTCGAACGGGTCCGTGCCACGGCACAGCTCGCTGATCTGACTGCCCAGCGCGGCGCGTACCGCGTTGACGCGGGCGTCACCCGGAGTGGCGCTGCCCGTGATGAGCACCATTTCTGCGTTGCGGTCCACGCTCGCCGGAGGATCATCGAGCTCGACGATCGGGGCGCCGGCAACCATGATGTTGGCGGCCGTGGCGATCTCCTGCAGTATCGACTCGAGTCCCGGGCTCGTGCCGCGTGTGTCGAACAGTCCTGGATCCATGTACCAGCGGATCTCCACCCCGTCGCCGGCTGGTATGCGGTCGAATGCGACCTGCAGTGTAGAGCGGTCCTCACTCAGTGAGACCGTGGGAAGCTCGGGGTTGCTGAAGCGGTACACGACGGCGTCGTAGGGGAACTCCATCGGGCCGGGCGCGTGCACGGTGAGGCTGTAACCGTTGGCGGTCACGTTGCGTGTCCCGTATATACCCCAGTACCATTCGGCCACGTCGGTGTAGAAGTTCACGGTGTTCTGCAGCTCGTAGGCGAACATGACGGTGCCGGTTGTGCGCCGGCCGACGTAGCGGACCACTACCTCGGTACCGCCGCTGCCGTCCTCGCACGCCTGCGTGAAGGCTGTCGCCTGGCCGGGCATATCCACGGCGCCGGCCTCGGGGAGAAGCGTCAGTTGCTGGCCGGGCTCGAGCATCACACAGATGAAGGCCTCGCCGAAGTCGTCGTCACCGGTGGCCCGCAGGGTGCGCTGGTCGAACACCTGCACCGTGCCGTCCGCCTGGATGTGCACTTCCTGATTCACGTCCCGCCAGGACATGGCTGCGCTGGCGCTCTGCATCAGCAGCAGGCCGGCCAGGGCCAGAATGAAACCGGGTTTGATCATGAACCCTCCCGTTCTAACGCGGCGTCCGTCAAGGCGTACGCCGGCAAAATCCAGTGATTGCGCAATGATAGCAGTTAAGGCCTGATGTCAGTCGTCCAGGGTGAAGGACCGCGCGGTTATCTCACCCGCGGAGCCGAGCGGGCCAATATCACGGCCGTTGACGATGGCGCTCACGCCCGCAGCGTTGCCCACCCGTACGTAGACCGGCAGGTCGAAGGTGTAGGTGTCACCCGCCGAGGCGGTGGTGTAGACGTGAGGGGTGCCCTCGCGGGCGGTGCCGGGGTAGATCTCGAGCCAAGATTCGTCACTTACGTTCACGGTGATGGTGCCGTCTGCGTCAGCCGCAGTGTTGTCGGGCTCACCGGCGGGACTGTCCGTTGCAACCGGTTCCTGCGCTTCCTGCAGTACGAAGCTGAGGTTGCGGTTGAAGGTCAGGTCAAACGGCGCCTCGAACGGCTCGTAACCGTCGAGTTCCACCCGCACAAGCCGTGATTCGCGGGCACTTACGGGTGCTTCCACGATGGGGGTGAGTCCCTCAAGCGGGAACTCATCTACCAGGACCCGTGCACCCGCCGGTTCCGTGGTCACTGACAACCTGACGGTATCGCTGACGGTGCTGGGGGTGGTAGCTTCCGGTTCTGATTCAGGCTGGCTGCTGGGAGTGTCTGCCGTGCTGCTGACCTGTTGCTGACCCGGCCTGAAAAGTGTGCTGTTGAAGCCCCAGACGGCCAGAGCGACGACGACAACGACCAGCAGCAACGGGGGCAGCCAGGTCAGTGAGACGCGTGGTGCGTCCGCCGGGCGCCGCCTGTTTGCCGCTGCCGGTCGCGTTGCCGCCGTGCTGCCGCCGGCCACGTCTGCGGCGCCCGTGCGCCTCCGTTCCGGCTCCCTCTGAAGCTCCGGTTCGGTCGCTTCATGAAGCTGCTGCCTCTCCCGGCTGTACATGGTGAGGGCGGCATTCGCGTCCAGGCCCACAGCACGGGCGAACAGTTTAACGAAGTTGCGTACGTAAACGGGTTCGGGCAGGTCTTCTGTCCGGCCTTCCTCGAGTGCTGCCAGGTAGTCACGTCTTACGGCGGTCTGCCGGCTGACCTCACCGAGGTCCATGCCTCGTGCCTCACGGGCCGCCCGGAGCATTTCCCCCAGGCTGTGGCCGCCAGCCTGCTGCTCGGCGCTCATCTGGTCTGTTCCCCGGGTGCCCTCGCCAGCTCCACGGCGATGCCCGCCGCCAGTGCGCTGTTCTCGCGCAGGAGTCTGAGGTTTACCTCTACCGTCTGGCCTTCGGAGAGTTCAGCGATGCGGGCCAGAAGCCAGGGTGTGGTGTCACGTCCATGCACGCCGGCTGCATCTGCATCGCTGATTGCCCTGCTGCGCAGGTCATCCAGCAGGGCCTGGTCCAGGCCCTGACTGACTGGATTGCTCACCAGCATGCCGCCCGGCAGGCCGGCGGCCTGGTGCTGGCGCCAGATGTCCGCCAGCTGCTCAGGACTGTCTGCCCTGGCAGGCAGCGGCAGGTCCGTCTGCGGGATGTGGAAGCCGGCGAGCCTGTCGGAGCGGTAGCCGACCACCGGCACGCCCAGAGTTTCCAGGCGCTCCAGTGTGGCCGGAACGTTCAGGATGCTTTTGGGGCCCGCGCAGACAGTCACCAGCGGGTAGCGGGAGAGTGCCATCAGGTCAGTGGATTCGTCAAACGCTCCCGGGTGTACGCCGCCTATGCCGCCGGTGGCGAACACCCTGATGCCT
>CAZBBU010000306.1:0-2718 GCA_964489965.1 uncultured bacterium | reverse complement strand
CCAACCTGCGGATGCAGCAGGACGTGGGCGTGGACACACGTGAGGTGAGCGCTGACGAGGCCAGGGCGCTTGATCCGGAACTGCAGCTGGATGACGTGGGCGGCATCGCCTGGGAGGAGACCTCCGGCTACGCTGACCCGCACCGCACCACTTTCGCGTTCGCGGAGGCGGCCAGGCGCATGGGCGCCGAGCTGCGTCTGGATACGCGTGTCACCGAGATCGTGCTGGAAGCCGGCAAGGTGCGGGGAGTGCGGACTGAGCAGGGCCTCATAGAGGCGGGGCAGGTGCTGCTGGCCGGCGGAGCCTGGGCCCGGCAGCTGCTTGATCCCCTGGGCCTGACGGACCTGGGCCTGATCCCAACAGCCACCAGCGTCAGCGTGTTCCGCCGGCCGGACGGCAGCGCCGACTCGCACCCGGTGTACATCGACCATGTGACGAGCAGCTGGCTCAGGCCCCAGCCCGGCTCGGGCACCCTGATCGGCACGGAGCGCGGCGCGGTCACGGACATCAGGCCGGATGGTTACCCGCAGACGCCCAGCCAGTCTTACGTGGACCTGTGCCACGACCTTCTGGCACACCGCATGCCGCGGCTCAGGCACGCGACCATGCGCGGCGGCTGGACGGGACTGATAATGCGCAGCCAGGACTCGCACCCCGTGATCGACCAGGTGCAGGAAGGGCTGTTCCTCATGAGCGGTGACAGTGGCAGTTCCTTCAAGACCGCCCCGGCCATCGGGCAGTGCCTCAGCGAATGGATGCTGGACGGCCGTCCGCAGCTGGTGGATCTCACGCCCTTCCGTGCCAGTCGCTTCCGCGAAGGCAAGCCGTGGCGTGACGAACACAGTTATTCGGACGCCGCGCAGACCATCTCCCGCTGAGTTCGGTTCCGGGAAAGCCCGCCAGGCAGCGTCCGCGCGCTACAATGCGGTGATTTGGCGGGAAATAAGCCAGCTGAGTGCGTCAGGAGGCACTGAAGTCAATGGGAAGAATCGGACCATTCGGAATCTGGGAGCTCTTGCTCATCCTGGTGCTGGTGCTGCTCCTGTTCGGCGCCAAGCGGCTGCCGGAGATGGCCAAGGGCATCGGCCAGGCCATCAAGGAGTTCCGCACCGGGCTCAAGGACGTGCAGAGTGACATCGAGGGCAACGGCAAACCGAACCAGCCCTCCGGCAAAGACCAGGCCTGAACTGACCTGACGTGACGCTGTTTGACCACCTCGCCGAGCTGCGCACACGGCTGTTCATCGCACTTGGCGCCTGGTTGGTTGGTGCCAGCGTCATGTTCGGCCTGCGCTTCACGCTGCTTGATTGGCTCAAGCAGCCGCTGCCGCCCGGGCTGACGCTCCACACGTTCCACGTGATGGAGCCACTGACCGTGAGCATCTCCATCTCCGCGTTCTTCGGGGTGGTCCTGGCTGCGCCCGTGATCGGGGGTCAGATCTGGGGATTCGTGGCGCCTGGGCTCTACCCCTCAGAGCGCCGCTGGGCAGTGCCGTTCATCCTGCTCACCGCACTGGCCTTCGCCTGCGGTGTGTTCTTCGCCCGTTACGTCGCCCTGCCGTTCTCACTGCCGATCATCACAGGCTTCCTGGGTTCAGAAGCCACGATGCTGCTGTCCACCGCCAGTTACATCTCCACCATCCTGATGTTCATGGGCGTGTTCGGACTGGTGTTCGAGATGCCGGTGCTCGCGTTCCTTCTGGCCAAGCTGGGCGTGCTCGGTCACGAGACCCTGGCGCGCTACCGGCGGCACTCCATCGTGGGCGCGGTGATACTTGCCGCCGCCATCACGCCTACTGTCGACCCCATCAACCTGGCCCTGGTGGCCGTGCCACTGATCATTCTCTACGAGATCTCGATCTGGGTGATGCGTGCCGCCGGCAAGGGGGAGGCACGCATCAGCAACGAACTTCAGGTGGACTGAGCCTACGGGCCTACGTCGATGAACGGCAGTGCCGCACCGGGAATCATGCTGCTGGGCAGTACCCCGTCCCAGGACTCTGCCGTGACGAGTCCGATGAGTTCAGGATTGTCCCGCAGTGCGGCACCACGCGCGCGAATCGCGTCAGCTTCAGCTTCGCCAGCCAGGCGGATGGCCTGGGCCTCCGCCTCAGCGGCAGCCAGGCGGGCGTCCGCCTCAGCCTGGGCCTGCGTGACGGTGATCTGCGCCTGGACCCGCTGCTGGTCAAGCTCCTGGGTGCGCTTCTGCACCTCGACCTCGGCCAGCATGCGCGCCTCGATCGACTGTTCGTAAACCTCGCTGAAGGCGACTTCCTCGACCTGCACGGACTCCACGATCAGCGGTCCCGTGAGGGCGGCAGTGATGGCCTCGTCAACCTGCTGATTCAACCGGCCGCGCTCCTGAATGGCTTCCGAAGCCGTGAACTGACCGAACACGGTCTTGGCATGCTCGTTCACCCGCCGGTCCACCAGCGTGGTGGCCATGCCCGCAGCGCTGCCGTACTGGGCGTAAACCTGATCCACTTCGGTGGGGACTATGCGGTAAGTGACCGACACGCTGATGGTGGCCAGCTGCTGATCCCGGCTGTAAGCCTCCATGTCCGGGTAGATGGCCGAGGTGGTCTGCACGACGATCGGCACCACGCGGTCAATGAGCGGCACTTTGAAGCCGACGCCGGGCTCGGCGATGCCGGACACGGCGCCCAGGCGCAGGATGACCCCGCGCGTGCCTTCATCCACGGTGTAGATGCTGCCGAAT
>CAZBBU010000305.1:0-2718 GCA_964489965.1 uncultured bacterium | reverse complement strand
AACAACTGAGATTCAACCGGGCAGGTGACCCACCAGCATGGTCATCTTCAGGCCACCGCTGGCAACCTGCTGCTCGGACTTAAGCTCCAGTCCGGGGAAACCCCTGACCACTTCCGGTTGAGTGGTGAGCAGCCCCAGGTCCCAGCCGCCAGACTCCGCCAGCCGCTCCAGGAAACTCTGATGCAGCCTGCGCGCCTCGGCCTTCGTGGCGATGCGCTTGCCGAACGGCAAGTTGGCCAGTACCAGCCTGCGTTCACCCCGCAGGGAGGAGTAGTCGAACGAGGTGGCGTCTCCCCGCTGCAGGGACACCTGAGTGTGTCCGGCCGCCTCGAGGTTGCGCCGGGCAGCTGCCAGGGGCTTCTCCTCAAGATCAAGGCCAAGGATCTGAAGTGGCCGACCTTCCGCCTCCGCCGCCGCCCGGGCCTGGCGCTGAACCTCACGCCACAGGCCCGGCCGGAACCAGGCCGCCTGCTCGAAGGCGAAACTGCGGTTGCGCCCGGCAAGATGACCGCCCGCGATGTCGGCCACTTCAAGCAGCAGCGTGCCGCTGCCGCAGAAGGGGTCGAGCACCAGATCGTGCCCCTCGAAAGCCGCCATGGCCAGCGCAGCGGCCACGGTTTCACGCAGCGGCGCCGCGCCGATGTACTGGCGGAAGCCGCGGCGATGCAGGTGCTCGCCGCTCGTGTTCAGGCTCAGGGTGGCATGGTTGTTCAGTAGTCGCACATGCAGCTCCAGCTCCGCCCCGGGATCGTGCCTGGCACTGAAACCGAGCTCGGAGGCACGCCGTGCGATGGCGTCATTCACTATGCGGGCAAGTTCATCCCCCGCCTCTACCCATGAGGCCTTGCTGACCATGTGCAGCCGGTAGCTGCCTGACAAACCCAGCACCAGTTCCCAGGGCAGGCGCCGCGCGCGGTCATAGAGCATCTCACGCGAGCCGGCGGGGAAGTTGTCCAGCCGCTGCAGTACCCGGCTGGCACTGCGCAGCACCAGATTCGCGCGCATGATGCCTGCAGCGTCCAGCTGCAGGGCCACGCCTCCGGACGCGGCTTCCCCTGAGCCCAGGTCATGACTGGCCAGTTCCGCCTGCAGCGTCGGTTCAAGGCCGGGTGCTGACTGGATGAAGCAGTCAAACGGACCCGAGGCCAGCCAGCGCTTCACCCTCCGTTCCAGGGCGCGTTCCGTCAGCTGTTGCGTCTCATCCATGAAGGCGCAGCATACCGCTACCTACCAGCGACGCAGGGCGGCGATGCCGGCGAACTCGTCCATGAGCCGCTCCTCACTCTGTCCCCGCACGAATTCCAGGCGCAGGTTGCCGCGCTCCACCAGCACAGGCAGGGCATCCTTCAGCTTCAGTTGCACGTACGTGTCATCAGGCCGCAACATCTCAAGCGTTTCCCGTTCCGTAGCCACGTCGCCACTCTCCTGGGCCAGCCATACCTGCTGACCCAGCTTCCAGGGCAATACCAGGACATCAACCTGGTGGTTGTTCAGCAGCCCCAAGACTTCAGACAGGCCCCAGCTGCCCTTCTCTCGAACCTCGTCCAGCAGCTGCAGTTCGAAGCTGGACTCGGCCTCGGCCACGGCATCCTCCAGCAAAGGCAACCAGTCGGCCGCCGCCATGCCGTCGTCGGCGGGTGCCGGGAGCCGGGCCACGACCTTCTGGTTCAACTGATCCGGCAGGGCCTCGCTGAACGCGGCAAGTGCGTCAGGGGTGCCCAGCAGGATGATGCGTTCCGCACCCGTGGCCAGGACGGTCTCTTCGCAGCGCTCCACCGCCTGGCTGTAGAAGCGTCCGGTGGCCACCTCAACCCGGTCGGCATGCGAGTCCACGTCACGGCCACCACGTGCGGCCGTGTACCTGCCGACCCCCGGGCTGGCACTAGCCTCCAGCGCGGGCCGCCACTCCTGGGTGTCCAGGTCACGCTCCAGGGCCAGCACCTCGCGGATGTCCCCCAGAAACACTTCGAAAGCGCGAACCAGCTCCTGGGACACGTAGATGGCGGCGTAGCGTTCCGCCTGGTCGGCTGCGAACAGAAGCGGCGATACGAACGGCTCGCCCCAGCGGGCCAGCGCGCCGGAACTGCTGTCAAGGTCCAGCAGCGGCAGTTCACTCGCCAGGTGCTGCACACTGAACAGCTCCTCCGGATCCGCGCCGGCGAACAGGACGAGTGACCTGCCCTCGGGGATCACGTGCTCCTGCTCAAGCCTGCGCAGCACCTCGGCCCGCAGCTCTTCCGGCATGGCCAGCTCCTCCAGCGCCGCGCGGGCCCGCAGCAGGCTGGCCTTCTGGCGGTTGCCGGCCTCCGCCGGGTTCACGTTCAGGTAGAGCGACAGGACTGGCGGCTCATGCGGCGCCACCTGGTCCCTGATCGCCTGGATCGACTGCTTGTCCAACATGTTTCAACCTCCCGATAAGCCAATGGTATGCGCGTGTGTCCCCAGGCACTGTATGCGCGGACAACAGGCACCGGCAGGCGTTTATAATCGGAGCAGACAATCAACTTTCCGGTCCCGACAGCAGAAAGGCCCGAAGCAGATCACAGAAACGGTTCAGGTACCACTGGCTGCCAGCGGCATTGCCCGCGACTTCGCGGGCGTGCGCGTGCTGCACGACATAAACTTCGGTTTCAGGTGGGGCGAGGTCCACGCCATCATCGGTGAGAACGGTGCCGGCAAGTCCACCCTGATGAAGATTCTGTCAGGCTACCTGGAGCC
>CAZBBU010000304.1:1618-2727 GCA_964489965.1 uncultured bacterium | reverse complement strand
GCCCGTGGAACCGTTCTTCGAGGCGCTGGCGCCACTGCAGGCGCCGCTGGGCGTGTGGGCCTGCTGGGGAAATCACGACCACATCAACAGGCGCCGGCTGGTCCTGCTCGAGTCCGAACTCACGGGACTGGGCATCTTCACTCTGAACAACGGGGTCGCCTCGCCCCGCGCGGATCTGCAGCTGGCCGCGATTGACGACTGGCGGCTGGGCAGCCCCGACCTTCCTGGAACCATGGCGCAGCTCACGCCGGGTACGGCCAGGATCCTTCTGAGCCACAACCCGGATGCCCTGCCGCTGGTGCGGGCGGGAAGCGTTGACCTGGCCCTGTGCGGCCACACGCACGGCGGTCAGGTGAACCTGCCGCTCGTGGGCGCGCCGATCACGGGTTCCGAGTACGGCCAGCGGTTCGCCTCCGGCTGGGTTGACGCGCCCGTCGCGGCTTACGTGAACCGCGGCCTGGGTGTGAGCGGCCTGCCCTTCCGGGTGTTCTGTCCGCCCGAGATCACCTTGTTTGAACTAATGCCCGTCGCTTGAGTCTGATTCGCGCCTTGATGCCCTGAGCACGCTGATGGAGTAGCGCTCGGCCAGGGATGCCTGGTCACGCTTGAGTCCCAGCTGCCAGCCGAGGCTGGGCGTTTCGATCAGCACCAGGCTGGGCAGGCGTGCGCCGAACTTGCGCAGCGAGTCCGCGGCGGCCTGCAACCGGTCCGGGTCACTGCGGCCCATGCCTGCCACCAGGATGGCGTGGTCAGCGAGGCTGACTATGCCGAGCGTATCCGGGTACGGCAGCAGCGGCGCGGTTTCCAGGATGATGACCTGGAAGCGGCGGCGCCAGGCTTCGATAAGTCCGGGCAGTGAGCCGCGCAGCAGGTCGGCAGGCCAGTCAGCCGGCTTGAAGGAGGGCATGAGGCTGAACATGCGGATGCCGTCACGGCGTGCGGCCACGAGTTCCAGGCGTTTGTCGGGCTGCACCAGGTACTGCTCAAGTGAGGCGAACTCGCCGTCACGCAGGCCGAAGGCGTCGCCGGTGCTGGGGTTGCGCAGGTTGGCGTCAACCAGCAGGGTGCGGTGGCCGAGGCTGCGCAGATGTGTGATCAACTCATCCAGG
>CAZBBU010000304.1:0-1608 GCA_964489965.1 uncultured bacterium | reverse complement strand
CCGATCGCCTTCCGGCAGCTGGTCTTCGAAATCACCGAGCGGCGGCCGCTGGACGATTCGGCGGTGGTCACCAGGATCACCAGTGACTGGTCGGCTTGGGCGTTGCTGAGGATGGTCTGCCGTAGTATGTCCGCCGCGTCACGCTCTGCCCTGTCGGGGTTGCGGTGGCCGGCTCCGGGGAACACGCTGAGCACGGGCAGGCGGGTCACGGCACTGGCTTCAGCGCTGCTGCGCAGCCGCTGGTTGAGCAGCATGCGTACGAACAGCACCAGGTAGATGCCCAGAGCCACGAGCACGAATGCCGCTACCGCCCAGGTGAGTGCACGTTTGGGTTGCGGGGCGGTGGCAGGGTCGGCGAAGCGCAGCACGTCGATCAGTGGCGTGACCACGATCGCTTCGAGCCTGGAGCGGGCCCCGGCCAGCTCGTTCTGCTGTTGCTGCAGCAGAACGGCGGTGACGCTGCTGTCCGCTCCTGCGGCCTGCTGTTCGGCCAGTTGCGTCTGCAGCTGGGCCACGGAGCGTTCCAGGCTGCTGATTCCGGAGGTCAGGCCCTGGCGGCCGCGCTCGCGGTCCCAGTCCACGGTGGCGCTGGCCAGCAGGTTGACGATGTCGGCGGCGCGCAGCGCGTTGCGGTCGGTAAGGGTGACCCTGATGACGCTGGAGATCTGCTGAGAGTCGATGGTCACGCGCAGGTTGCGGCGCAGCGCAGCGCTGGTCTCGCTGTTTACGGGTTCGCCGCGTTGTTCGAGCACCCGTTCCAGCAGCGGTCCGTCCAGGATCAGGGTGCGGTAGGCGCTGGCGTCAACGGCCGGAGGCGTGACGATGCCCAGGTTGTCCAGCCCCTGTTGGGGTGAGGCGAGCAGCAGGGTGGCGGTGGAGCTGTAGGTGTCGGGCGCGAAGCTGCGGACGGCGAATACGACGATGGCTGCCAGCAGGCCCAGCAGC
This sequence comes from uncultured bacterium, assembly GCA_964489965.1. Taxonomy (GTDB): domain Bacteria; phylum Deinococcota; class Deinococci; order Deinococcales; family Trueperaceae; genus CALDPK01. The sequence continues at coordinate 663 of CAZBBU010000304.1, read as the reverse complement.
AGGGCGGGTCTTGCACCCCGGCGCAGCAGGGTCACCAGCCGGGCGAGCGGCTCGGGTGTGGGTGCAACTTCGAATTCGGCTGTCAGGCGCGTCTCGTCTGTCATGGCAACGCCTGGATGTTACCAGTGCCTGTTGGCTTGCCCTGGTACGGATGCACTCAGGAGGGCCTGAGCAGCACCCGCAGTTCGTTATGTGAGGGATCTTTCACGCTGATGCCGTCCGTGATGTCCTCGAAGGGCCAGTCAGTGGCGCTTAGCCGTTCCCTGAGTTCCTCAAGGGCCGTTTCATCAGGCAGAATCAGCTGCCAGTGGTCCAGGCCGGCACTGCCTTCAGGTCGCGGCTGTGCGTTCGGGCCGCTCCAGGCGTTGACGGCCAGTGAGTGCGGCTCAGTGGTTTCATCCAGTCCGAAGTCGCTCATGCCGATGTCTGTCATGTGCAGCCGCTGGTGGAAGCCGATGAGTGATTCGTAGAAGCGCTTGGCCTCATCTATGTCACGCACATGCAGGTGTACGTGGCCGATGCGGGTACCTGCCGGCAGTGTTGCGGTCAGGTCGTCCTCAGGAGTGAGCTCGCCGAGCAGGTCCTGCACGTCCAATGCCTCGGTCACACCGCGGTAGCTGCTCTCACCGGTCAGCTGCGCCACGGGCTTGCCGTCAGGCAGGA
>CAZBBU010000303.1:0-2732 GCA_964489965.1 uncultured bacterium | reverse complement strand
GCGGGTTCAGGCATGTCGATATCCGTCATCCAGTGTACGGGTAGCGGCCGGCGACTGTGATGGGATTTTTCCCGCCCCTTCCTCAGTTCTGCCCGTCCGTGGCTTCAGCGCGGGCCAGTCGTGCCGAGAACAGGGTGCCAAGCACGTGATGAAGTGCTGCTTCCACGGCATCGTCGAAGTCGTCAGCGTCGATGATCGCGGTGCCCGAGTTGCGCGCCTGGTCGATCAGGTAATCCTGGAGCAGCCGTACCTCGCGGAAGTGCTTGACGTACGACTGCTGCAGCCGCTTGGAGGCGGTCTGGCGCTCGCGCAGGGCGAAGTGGTCGCGGTGACTCTGTTCGTCCTTGACCACCAGCAGCAGCGAGACCACCTGCGCGTCGATGTGCCCGTCCGTGACCATCGAGGAACCGGGTACCAGCTGCACGCCCTCGAGCACGAGTGAGGACGCCTCGTTGAGGTTGCGGTCGATGATGCCCTCGATGGCGGGTCCCAGCATCCTGACCTGTGACATGAAGCCGCGGATCACGCGCTTGGGGCTCGGTCGCAGGCCCACACTCTCTGCCGGAAGCAGCTCGGCCTTCCAGGCGGCGAAGGTGCTGGCGTGCAGCACGGGGCTCAGTTCTTTGCTGATGAGTGAACGCAGGGCCTCGCGGATCGAATCGGTGGACACCAGCCGGCCGATGCCCAGCCGGTAGGCCAGTTCCGCTGCGACGGTGCTCTTGCCCACTCCGGGGGCGCCGCCGACCAGTACTATGGTGGGCTGGCCGGACAGCTTGAAGCTGTGCAGCAGGTCGTAACGCCTGGCGAAGCTCTCGCCGGCCTCCTCCTGCAGCAGTTCCGTGACCAGCTGCCGCATCCGCGCGCGCTTGACCTGGTGTTCCTGCTGGCTCCACAGTCTGGATTCCAGGGTGTTGGCCAATCGGTAGCTCATCTCGGGTCCCAGTCCGATGGCCATCATGGAGCGGGACACCACGCCGCGTGAGAACGGGAGGCGTGTACCGTCATCTTCGATCACTTCGATCTCGGCGGGCCGGGCCAGTGTGGCTTCGAAGCGGGCGCGGCGGTCGCGGCCGAAGCTCGCCTCCAGCGCCAGTGAGACGCTGTGGGCGAGTACGTTCCACGGCACTTTCTGGATGCCCTGGGTGCGAAGCGTCTGCTCCACCTGCCTGGCGATGCCGCTGGCGGCCTTGAAGTGCAGACCCATCTTCTCCAGAGAGCGGCCCAGTTTGCGGACGCTCAAGGGTTCTGTCTTGCCGTCCTTGACGACCAGCAGCGGGACGAAAGGTGGCGTCTGCTTGCGGAACCGTTTGGCGATTTCCGGATTGACCTGCTCGCGGATCAGGTTCTCGAGTTGGTCCTGCAGCTTCTCCAGCCTGATCTCGTTGCTGTTGCGGCTGCGCAGGTTGTTCTCGAGCGTCCTGGCGATGCCGAGCGCGGCATCGGTGAACACGCCGGCACCCTGCAGCGCCTCTATGATCTCACCCGTCGAGTAGGGGTAGCGGTGTTCTCCGTGCACAACCAGCAGCTCGCGGCGCTTCATGTCAGTCCTCCGGGTTGGCCCACCTGGTCGAGCAGGCCCAGCAGTTCACTCAGGACGTTGCCGGTGAGTCCCCAGATGTTGCGGTCCTTCCAGCGGTAGCTGTGAAGCAGCCGGCTGAACTCCGCGTGCCGCACCATGCGGGTCTCGGGTGTGATGCCCTGCAGCTCGGCCAGTGGCACTGTGAAGGTGCTGTCCACTTCCAGGTCACTCAGCACGAGCTTCTGCGGCCAGGGCACGGTGGCCACGAACGGGGTGGCGCAGCTGCCGCTCGGCGAGGGGTGGCTGTCCAGTCGGCCCAGGATCTGGGTGTGCTCTACCCGCATGCCGACCTCCTCGTAGGTCTCGCGGATGGCGGCTTCCTGCAGGGTTTCGCCTTCTTCCACGTGACCGCCAGGAAAGGCGATCTGACCGGGGTGCCGCCGCAGGTGCGCGGCCCTGACGGTGAACAGCAGTTCGGGGCCGCCCGGGCCCAGGAGGATGGGCACCAGTATGCCGGCGCGGGCCATGTTGCCTGGGCAGTCCTGGTGGTTCTGCCGTGCCAGGATCCCCTTCAGCTCCTGCCAGCACCCGTCGCCAGTCACCCGAGCCGTTCCAGCCGGCCACGCAGTTCGTCCCGCACGGCCAGTTCCAGATCCATGCCGTGCTGGGCCGCGAGCAGCGCCAGGTCCACGATCTGGCTGGCCAGTGACCGGGCCGTGGCGCCTTCCGGCAGGCTGCTGCCCGGCGCGGCCTTGAGCCCGGCCTTGTCATGCGCTTCGCGCGCCTGCATGAACACGGGCAGCGAGGCGGGTACCAGGTCCGAGCGGCTGGGCTCCTGCCCACGTTCCTGCTTCTCCTGCTCCTTGATCTTCAGCCAGTTGCTGCGCACCTCGTCACTGCCTGATACGCTCACGTCTCCGAACACGTGCGGATGGCGCCTGATCAGCTTGCTGACGATCGCTTCCTCGACATCGCTGTAACTGAAGGTGCGCTCTTCCTCACCGATGACCGCGTGAAAGGCGATCTGAAGCAGGACGTCACCGAGTTCAGACACGAAGTCCTGCCTGCTGCCCCATTCCAGGGCGTCAGTTGCCTCGGCGGCTTCCTCCAGCAGGTAGGGGCGCAGGGTCTGGTGGGTCTGCTCCTGGTCCCAGGGACAGCCGTCGGGTGCCCGCAATCTGCGCATTGTGTCCAGCAGTCGTTCCATGCGACA
>CAZBBU010000302.1:0-2750 GCA_964489965.1 uncultured bacterium | reverse complement strand
CGAACTTGTTGTCCGCGGTGCGGAACGGCTGGCCGGTCAGTTCGGCGATGCGGGCGGCGACGCTGACGTCGAAGCCGTCAGGCGCGTTCAGGCCGGTACCCACGGCGGTGCCGCCCAGGGCCAGCTCCTGCAGGTGCGGCAGCACGCCTCTGACCGCTTCCATGCCTTTGTCAAGCTGCGTCACGTAACCGGAGAACTCCTGCCCCAGCGTGACCGGGGTGGCGTCCATCAGGTGGGTGCGGCCGATCTTCACCAGCCCGCTGAACTCTTCTGACTTGGCGGCCAGCGCGTCCCGGAGCGCCTTCACGGCCGGCAGCAGCCGGCCCGTCAGTGTCAGTGTGGCCGCGATGTGCATCGCAGTGGGGAAAGTATCGTTGCTCGACTGGCTGCGGTTGACGTCATCGTTCGGGTGGATCGGCTTGCGGCTGCCCACTTCCTCGCCGGCCAGCGCCGAGGCGCGGTTGCTGATCACCTCGTTCACGTTCATGTTGCTCTGGGTGCCCGAGCCGGTCTGGAACACCACAAGGGGAAACTGCTCGTCCAGTTCACCGGCCAGGATCTCGTCGCACACCCTGGCGATCAGCTCCGCCTTGCTGGCTTCCAGACCGGCCAGCTCCATGTTCGTCAGTGCAGCCGCCTTCTTGAGCACGGCAAAGGCGTGGATCACCTCCCGCGGCATGCGGATCGAGCCGATGCGGAAATTGGTGAGTGACCGCTGGGTCTGTGCACCCCAGTACTTGTCCGCAGGCACTTTCACCTGACCCATGGTGTCCTTCTCGATGCGGTAATCCATTGCAGTTCGCCTCCGTATTTGTCCCGGCCCGGCCGGGCACATTGCTGTACCCATGCTACAGCGGCTGAGGCGGCTTCAGCCCAGCAGGTGTCGAAGGGCGGCGCCGGTCATGTTGCGCCAGTTGGGCCAGTTGTGACCGGCGCTCAACTCGACTGTCGACAGCTCCACGCCGGCGGCCTCGAGCTCACGCATCACGCGCAGGTTGGGCTCGTGGAGCCACTCCAGGGTACCCGTGCCCACGAACCAGCGGTCGGGCAGCGGCGCGCCGTCGCGGATCTGCCCGGCAAACCATTCGTCCTTGCTGCGGTACGGATCGGGGTTGTCGGGGCTGCCCAGGAACGCACCGGAGAACGTTGCGACCCCGCTGAACGCAGCGGGCTCCGCCAGCGCCAGGCTTGCAGCGGCCAGGCCTCCCAGGCTGGTGCCAAGCAGGTGTACCCGGGAGGTGGGACCCGCCAGCTCAGGCAGCTGCGGCAGCAGTTCCTGCAGCACGAAATCCCGGTAACCGTCAGAGAAGCTGTACTCGCTGTTGCGGTCCACGGGCTCAAGGTAGACGAGACGGGCCGCGGGCAGGCCCTGACTGATGAGCGCGTCCAGGGCCGAGGAGAGCCGCCCGAGCCGGTTGAAGGCCGTGCCGTCCTGCACGAGTATCGCGGGCAACTCGGTGTTCTCATGGCCCGCTGGCGTGTAGGTGTTGACGCGGCGCAGCTGGCCGAGCGCCTCACTCTGCAGGCGCTCACGTCTCAGAACTCCGAGCGGGTTGGCCTCACTGGCCACTGCTACCTGGTCCGGCCGGTATTCCGGTCCGGTGAGTACGCTGACCTGCCCGTACCAGACGCTGGGGTTGCTGTCAGGGTTGTCGGGGTCAAGCTGCAGGTTTCCTTCGCCGTCGCGCCATACGTACTCGAAATAGGCGTCTTCAGGCAGCTCGAGCCGCACGCCGGCTTCGTCCCCGGGACCGAGTTCGCGCGGGTTGCGGTCCATGTCGGTCAGGTCGGACAGCAGTTCCTGGGCGGTTGCGGGTGGGGTCAGGAGCGCTTTCATTATCAAGCCACGCTATCAAGTCAGCGGTAAGCTTGCTGTCATGTCAGAGAGCCACACAGACTTGACTGAGAGCCAGCTGCGCACCTCGACGGGCGCCAAGTGGAACCATTACGGCAAGGACGTCCTGCCGCTCTGGGTCGCGGACATGGACTTCCGCATTGCAGGTCCAATCAGGCAGGCCATCCGCGATTATGCCGACGGTGACAACTTCGGCTACCCGCTTGGCAGCGGCATTCCCGGACTCATCGAGGCGGTCACGGACCACCTGCTGAAGCGCCACGGTGTCGCCTATCTGCCGGAGCAGGTCTACCCCACTTCCGGCATCATTCCCGGACTGTTCCTGGGCGTCCAGGCGCTGGCCGGACCGGGCGACCAGGCAGTGATCCAGCCGCCCGTCTACCCGCCTTTCGCGATGGCGGTTGAGAACACGGGACGCAGGGTGCTCGAGAACCCCATGGCGGAGAGGGACGGAAACTGGGAACTGGACCTGGAGCAGCTGGAGCAGGCCATCACACCGGCCACCCGCCTGCTCATCCTCTGCAACCCGCAGAACCCGACGGGCCGCGTCTTCAGCGCCAGCGAGCTCGAGGCACTCGGCGAGGTCGTTCTGCGCCACAACCGGTGGGTGATCTCGGACGAGCTGCACTGTGACCTGGTGCTGCACGGCAAGCACGTGCCGTTCGCCAGCCTCTCAGATGAACTGGCCCAGCGGACCATCACCCTGTTCGGACCGACCAAGACCTTCCACAGCGCCGACATCGCTTTCGTCTTCGACGCCACCACCGCTGGCATTTGGTCCTCAACCGCTGACACTGACGAGAAGGATCTAGCACTTCAGGACGTCGGCGAGGAGGCCTACAACGACCGCGCCGAGATCGCTCTTCGAAACAAGGAACCCGGCTTCTCGGGTGAG
>CAZBBU010000301.1:0-2786 GCA_964489965.1 uncultured bacterium | reverse complement strand
GGAAACTCAACGGGTGCAGGAGCCTGAGTTGCCGTCGGTTCAGGTCATCGAGTCCACCGAGCGGATCCAGCAGGCGGGCTGGTGGGGGAGACACCTGCACGGCCAGGGCGTTGATGGTGTAGTCACGCCGCTGCAGGTCACGGCTGATGGGGCCGGGACTCACTTCCGGCAGGGCACCCGGGTGGGCGTACGTTTCGTAGCGCGTGCCAGCCAGGTCAACCAGCATGCCGGATTCCGTGCGGAGGGTGGTGGTTCCGAAGGCGTCATGGCTGACTATCTGTCCGCCGTACTGCTTCTGGAGCGCCTCGGCGAGGATGCGGGTTGGTACGCCTTCTACGGCGAGGTCGAGGTCTTTGAGGGAGCGACCCAGGAGCGCGTCACGAACCATGCCACCGACCAGGTAGAGGCGCGCATGTCCCGGCAGCAGTCTGGCGGCGTCCTGCAGGAGGCGGCGTGGCGTGCCGGGCAGGCGGTCCAGGACGCGTTCGGCAAGGTCACGCCGGGGACTGGCGTGGCGTGCGGCCAGCAGGTCCGTACGGGTGACTATCCCGATGATGCGGCCTTCCTCATCGAGTACCGGCAGCCGGCCGATGCCGTGGCCGATGAGGCTGGCTTCCAGCTGCACGTGGCTGTCCCGGGGGCTGGCGGTGATCACCTGCCGGTTCATGAAGCCGGTGACGGCTGCGTCGTGCATGTCGAATTTCAGGGCGTGTTCCAGGTCGCGGCGCGAGACCACGCCGGTGAGGCGGCCTTCATCGTCGGTGACGGGTGCGCCGTTGTGCCCGTGGCGTTTGAGCACCTGCATCGCCTGGTCCACGGTGCTGTCCTGGCTGATGGTAGTGACGGGGCTGCTCATCAGGTCCTGGGCGGAGAGCATGTCTGACCGGTTGGCGCGCAGGCCGTCCAGGGCCTTCTGCAGGGCCTCTTCTGCCGGCAGGTCGGTGCGGGCGAAGGCGGCTCCGGGGTGACCACCGCTGTCGAAGGCCTGGCGGAAGGCGGCTGCCGCGTCGTAGCCGCGGGCCACGCGTGCGAATACCTCTGTCTCACCGTCAGTGCTGGTGGCCACGACGGCGGCGTCACTGCCGTGCAGTGCAAGGAGTTGGCTGACGAGTGCGGAGGTGCCGGGCACGTAGCTGGGCAGTTCGAGGGTGGCGGTGACCAGGCTGCGTTGGCCGTCCTGGGTGATGCTGCTGTTCTGCAGCAGTTGCTGCAGGAGTGCCCGCTGTTCTTCACTCAAGGGGTCACTGGCGTATTCGATCACGAATTCCAGGTTGGCGCCGCTGCGGAGGAGCAGGCCGGCTGCGTCGTGATCGGCGGGGCTGGTGGCGCTGTAGGTGAAGCTGCCCGTGTCTTCGTGTATGCCGAGCAGTCCCAGTGTGGCGATGCTGGCCGGGATGGGGGTGTTGCTGGCGCTCAGGTGGCGGGTGAGGATGGTGGCGGTGGCGCCGACGGGTTCCTGCAGGCCCTGGCTGGCTGGTATGGGGTTGTCGGTTCTGGGGTGGTGGTCGTAGAGGGTTATGGGGACTTTGCCTATGAGGCTGTCGAACGGTTTGATGCGGGCTGGTTCGTTGGTGTCCACGACTATGAGTTCGCTGACCGCATCCTGGTTGATGTCAGTGGCGTCCAGGAGGTTGAGTTCGTCGCGGTAAAGGCGGATTGCGTCACGAAGCCTGGGGCTGAGGGCTCCCGTGACCACGGCGACGGCGCCCGGGTGCGCCAGGCGGGCCAGTGCGAGGCTGGCAAGCGCGTCAAAGTCGGGTTGTTCGTGTGTGACTACCAGTTTCACTGCTTACAGTGTCGCACTATGGGCCTGTCAGTGGTGCCTTCAGTTGTCAGTCTGCAGCTATCGCCGTGCGGCCGGCAAGTTCCGTGACTCGCTTCAGAGCCAGGCCGGCGTGGACGATACCGTTCTCTATGAATACGTCACTGGTGCGGACTCCGCTGCCGGCTGACCCGATTACGAACAGGCCGGGGACGTTGGTTTCGAACGTGTCCGGGTTGAGGTCAGCCGCCAGCGTTTCACTGTCACAGTTGACTCCGCAGCCTCTGAGCAGGACGGGGTCCGCGTAGTAGCCGGTGAGCAGGAAAGTCTGGTGGGTGGGGATCGTGATGGGGCCGTGCTCACCCACGACGTGCACGGCATCGGGAGTAATGCGCTCAACTACCGTGTTCATGTGGGCGCGGATCGAGCCTTCTTTGACGCGGTTCTCCAGGTTGGGACGCACCCAGTATTTGAGGCTGTGACGGAAGTCCGGGCCGCGGTGCACGATCGTTACCCTGGCGCCGGCTCGGTAAAGCTCAAGTGCGGCGTCCGCGGCGCTGGAACCGGCGCCGACCACAGTCACGTCACGGTCATAGAACGGATGCGCTTCCTTGTAGAAGTGCGTGACGTTCGGCAGGTCCTCCCCGGGAACACCGAGTTTCCTGGGATTGTCAAAGTATCCCGTGGCCACGATCACGAATCGGGCCTGCAGCTGCCCGGAAGCGGTGGTTACATGGAAGCCGCCCGGTGCCTTGCTTATCCCTGTCACTTCCGTGTACTGCCGTACATCCAGCTGCTCGTTATGAACCACCTTGCGGTAATAGTCAAGCGCTTCCTTGCGCGTCGGCTTGTCAGAAGCCGTGACCAGCGGGTGGTTGCCGATCTCAAGCCTTTCAGAGGTGGTGAAGAAGGTCATGTACGTGGGGTAGCCGCTGATGGCGTTGGTTATGCAGCCCTTCTCCAGCACCACTGCCTCAAGTCCTGCCTTGCGCGCCAGGATGGCCGCCTGCAGTCCTACAGGTCC
>CAZBBU010000300.1:0-2804 GCA_964489965.1 uncultured bacterium | reverse complement strand
TCTTGCGCTCACGCTCCGTCATGCTGGAGATGATCGCTTCCACACGGGCGATCTCGCGCTCGTCGATCTGCGCGCCGGCCGGCAGCATCTTGCCGGCGCCAGGAATCATCTTGAGGATGTCACCGAACGAACCCATGCGCTTGATACGCCGCATCTGGGTGAGCATGTCCTGCAGGGAGAAGTCAGCCAGGTTGCGCGGATCCGGCGTTTCCTCCTCATCCTCCTCCAGCACCCGGGCCTTCTCGATGAGCGTCAGCACATCGCCCATGCCCAGGATGCGACTGGCGATGCGGTCAGGGTGGAACGGCTCCAGCCCGTCGATCTTCTCGCTCATGCCCGCGAAGAAGATCGGCTTGCCGGTCACGTGGCGGGCCGAGAGAGCGGCGCCGCCGCGTGCGTCACCGTCCAGCTTGGTCAGTATCAGGCCGCTCACGCCGATGCGTTCATCGAACGTACGGGCCACCGGCAACGACTGCTGACCGGTCATGGCGTCTATGACCAGCATCGATTCAGTGGGGTTGACGGCCTTGGCAAGGCGGGCCAGCTCTTCCATCAGGTTCTCGTCGATCTGCAGGCGGCCGGCCGTGTCGATGATGACCAGGTCGCGGAAGTCATGCTTCAGGTAGGCGTCGATCTTCGCCTTGGTGCGCTCCGGATCCTCACCGTCGGAGACTTCCAGCACCGGCACACCGATCTGCCGCCCCAGAACCTTCAGCTGTTCCCGCGCCGCGGGCCGCTGCGTGTCAGCAGCAACCAGCAGAGGTCGCCGGCCCTGTGACTTGTACTTGTGCGCCAGTTTGCCCGAGGTGGTAGTCTTACCCGCACCCTGCAGGCCCATCATCAGCCAGACGTTGCCATCGGAATTCAGCGTCGGCTGCACCGTCTTGCCGCCCAGCGTGGCCTGCAGCTCCTCCTGGACGATGGCGATGACACGCTGGTCGGGCCGCAGAGACAGCAGTGTTTCCGAGCCGGTGGCTTTCTCCTGAACGCGCTCTGTGAACTCCTTGGCCACTTCCAGGTTCACGTCGGCTTCCAGGAGTGCCACGCGCACCTCGCGCAGCGCGGACCTGACTTCCGCTTCGGTCAGACGCCCACGGCCACGCAGGCCCTCGAATACGTTCTGCAGTTTGTCGCCAAGACTCTGGAACATGCGGCCTCTTTTGTACCACTTGTCCGGCCGCTGCATGGTTGCCGGAAAGCCGGGAAGTCTGCCCGGCAGCCGGGAAACGCGGAACTTGCACCTATAATGCAGTCAGTGATCAGACTGGCCGTGACCCTGTTGCTGCTGTCCATGGGCCTGGCCCTGGCGCAGGCGGACCCGGACGTCGCCCGGCTGCAGCTGGCCGTCGAGGAAGCCCGGGAGTCAGCGAGCATCACGCATCCTGACCAGCCGGAATGGCGCGCCGCCATCCGTCTGGCCGATTCCCTGGTGACGGAGCAGCCGGAATCGCCGGAGCTGGCGCTTCTGAGGGCACAGATCTACAGCGAGGTCGCCTGGTACGCGCGTGCCTACCAGGCCTGGCTTGACTATGCGGCAACCAGTGGACTCGCGCCGGACGCGTCCGCCTTCAGCGAGGCGGCACTGCAGCTTGGCTTCGCCCGCTGGCGTGCGCAGGACTATCAGGGTGCCAGCAGCTACTACAGCAGCCTGCTTGAATGGCAACCGGACAACGCAGAGGCGCTCTACTGGCTGGGTCGCGTCCAGCTTGAGCAGGGCGAGGACGAACTGGCCGCAGCCACCTTCGGGCGGCTGCTCGACCTGGACTACGCGGAGGAGCTGCCCGCTGGTCAGCTTCGTCTGGCCCGGCACGTGGGTCAGTACGGGCCGCTGGCGGCCCTGGCATTCGACCGGGGAATCGTCCTGGCTGACGCTGGCCAGGCTGCTCTGGCGCTCGCGGAGTTCGAGGCGGCTTTCACGGCGGCCAGGGACTTCACGGAGGCAGCCGTCTGGGCGGGCCGCATGGCTCTCGAACTGCAGGATCCCGCGCTGGCAGTCGTGTACTGGGGCTGGGCGGTGGAACTGGACCCGGCGGATGAACGCAGCCGTTACTTCCTGCAGCTGGCACAGCGCCAGGAAGCCTACGGTGTGGCGGCAGTCAGCGCGTTTGACGCCGGGCAGTCCAGCTACTCTGCCGGTGATCTGGAGGAGGCGCTGGCCAGCTTCGAGGAAGCGAACCGGCTGAGCCCCGGCTACCTGGACGCGCTCAGCTGGAGCGCGCGGGTGGCGCAGGAACTCGGCCGGCACGAGCTGGCAGCCGATTACTGGCAGCGGGTCCTGAGCCTGAACCCTGATGACGAAGGTGCCAGGTACTTCCTGCGATTGGCCCAGCAGCGCCTCGCCTTCGGCACCGACGTGAGTGACGAGTTCCTGCAGGGAGTCATCCATTACCAGGCTGCTGAGTTCCAGGAGGCGGAAGCTGCGTTCAGGCGCGTGACCGCCGAGGATCCGGACTTCGCGCCGGCCTGGGGTTACATCGGCCAGATCAACTTCGCCCAGCGCGACTTCGAGACAGCCGCGGACGCGTTCGAACGGGCCAGGTCACTGGAACCCGGAAACGATGAATACACGTTCTTTGCCATGGAAGCCAGGAGGCTGGCCGGCTCACAAGATTGAGTCGGCAACATGGTACTATTCGCATTTGTGAATGCGGACCAGGGCACCAAATCGTCGTGTACAGCGGGCAGTTCAAAGCTGCCGGCGGGACGCGGCGGGCAGGGCCTTCCGCGAGCCATTTTTCAGGTGCTGCCGGTTGGCAGGATCCCGGTTGTGATTGGGATGGGTGGTGCGCCCGGCAGGATTCGAA
>CAZBBU010000299.1:0-2808 GCA_964489965.1 uncultured bacterium | reverse complement strand
GTGGCGCTCGGGGCCCACCACTGGGACGAGGTCGACCTGGTGCTCACCGGCATCAACCTGGGCCTCAACATCGGCCACAACATCTGGCACTCAGGCACGGTGGCCGCTGCCAAACAGGCGGCCTTCCTGGGCATCCCAGCAATCGCCTTCAGCGCACCATTCGGCATCGAGGCGAACGAATACGCGCCCTACCTGCCTTACATCAGCCAGGTGGTCAAGGATTTCATGGCAGCGCCGGAGCTACGGCTGCTGAACGTCAACTTCCCCGACAGGCCGCGCGGAATGACCTGGGCGAGGCAGTCGGTCAGGCACTACGAAGGAATTGTCGTGCCTGACAAAGATCCGATGGGCCGTGAGCATTTCTGGTTCTCGGAGCTCGCCAAAGGCAACCCCGATGAAGGAACCGACCGCTGGGGCATCGAGAATCAACTGGTCACGCTGACCCCACTCACCTTGGATCTGACCGACGACAAGCTGAAAGAGTCTGCACGCAAGGCCGTACCGAAGTAACTACACGGAACAGCCCGCACCATCATGGACGGTGACAGGCGCGCGGCGGTAACCCTGCGGCTCAATTCGGGCCAGCAGGAGCTCCTGCGCTGGCTGGCTCTGCTGGCGATGCTGGTCGATCACGTGGGCGCTATCTTCCTGCCTGCTGACCAGGCCGTGCCGCTGCGTGCCATCGGCCGTGTCGCCTGGCCCATCTTCGCCTTCCTGCTCGCTTACAACGTGGCCGTCCGCGGTGTGGACCCGCGAAGTTATCTTGGGAAACTGGCCCTGTTCACGCTCCTGTCGCAACTGCCGCATACTCTGGCGTTCGGCTGGGTGGCCGTCTCAATAATGGGGACCCTGTTGCTCGGAACGATGGTACTGGGCGTACTGGAACGGCGCATCAGCGGCTCGCTGCCGCTTCTGCTGACGGGATTGTTGGTGGTGATCGGTGCACCGTACGTGGAATACGGTGTGCAGGGACTCCTGCTGGTGGTGGCGTTGTGGTGGGCCCTGAAGGAGGCCGACGCGGTCAGTGCCTTGATAGCCGTGCTGGCAGTCGCGGTAGTGAACCTTCCCTCAGAGCTGTGGCCCTTCGGACTGACAGCGCTGCCGATGATCGTGCTGGTATCACGCCTGCCCTTCGGCCTGCCGCGCAGCGGGCTCTTCCCCTGGATGTTCTATCCTCTGCACCTGTTGCTGCTCGCCGCAGTCCAGCGGCTTACTTGAGAAAGCCCGTTCAGAACGTACAGAACCGGCACCTGACAATCCGCCGGATTTGAGATGTATACTTTCTAGCATCAACAATCAGGAACCACGGAACCCGCTTATGGGTTATCCAAACCGTGTACCTCCGGCAACGTGCCGCGAAAGGAGAAGTCATGAAGGGATTGCTTAAAGTAATGCTCGGCGCCGTCGTACTTGGAGGTCTGGCATTCGCTCAGACTGACAGGGCCGACATCCGCATCGTCGTGGTGAGCCACGGTGCCGCTGCAGACCCATTCTGGAGCGTCGCCAAGAACGGCGTTGACCAGGCAGCTGCTGACATGGGCGTCACCGTCGAGTACCACGCGCCCGAAACGTTCGACATGCCCCGCATGGCGCAGCTGATTGATGCCGCCATCGCCAGTGATCCCGACGGCCTCATCGTCACGATTCCCGACGTTGACGCACTCGGCGACGTCATCCGTGACGCTGTTGACGCCGGTATCCCCGTGATGAGCATGAACTCGGGCAGTGACGTGTTCGAAGACCTGGGCGTCATCGCCCACGTTGGCCAGACCGAGTACGAAGCCGGCTACGGCGCCGGTGTGCAGATGGCTGGGGAAGGCGTCAGCAACGCGATCTGCGTGAACCACGAGGTGGGTAACACTGCGCTTGACCTGCGCTGCGAAGGCTTCCAGGACGGCCTCGGTCCCGATGCAAGCGTCGTAGTCCTCTCCGTCAGCACCGATCCGACCGAAGTGCGCAACGCCGTACTGGCTGCGTTCAGCGCCAACGCGGACATCGACGGCGTTCTGGCAGTCGGCCCGGTTGGTGGCGAACCCACCATCGCCGCACTCGAAGAGAACGGCATGCTTGGCGACGTGGCCCTGGGCTTCTTCGACCTCTCGCCGACCATCCTCGAAACCATCGCAGCCGGCGACGCCATGACGCTCTATGCGCAGTACGGCCTGCTGCCCGGTGACAACATCATCCGCACCGGCCCCGGCTTCGTCACCCCTGACAACGCTGCACAGGTGGTGGACCTGTCAGCCAAGGGCATCCGCTGAGCACTCAAGCAGCTGACGAGCGGCTCCGGCGCATAAGCCCGGTCCGGCGCTTTCTGAGCCGGCCCGAACTCGGTGCCCTGGCCGGAGCCATACTCGTCTTCGCATTCTTCGCGATCGTCGCGGGCGACAGGGGTTTCCTGTCCGCCCGCGGCATTGCGAGCTGGCTGGAGATCTCTGCTCAGCTCGGCATACTGGCTGTGGCAGCCGCCCTGCTGATGATAGGCGGCGAATTCGACCTCTCCATAGGCTCCATGATCGGCGCAGCCGGCATGGTCCTGGCAATTCCCATTTCGATTTACGGCTGGCCCCTCTGGGCAGGCCTGCTGCTCTCTCTTGCTTCAGCACTGCTGGTCGGCTGGCTCAATGGCTTCATAGTCAACCGGACAAGACTGCCATCTTTCATAGTCACACTCGCGTTCCTGTTCATCTTGCGAGGCCTCACCATCGGCTTCACAAGGCTCATCACCGGCCGAACCCAGGTGTCCGGGGTCGGCCGAGCCGTGGAAGACAGCTGGCTCTACCCGCTCTTTGCCGGCGAACTGTTCGG
>CAZBBU010000298.1:0-2821 GCA_964489965.1 uncultured bacterium | reverse complement strand
CTTGAGGAGGCCTCCGACCTGGCAATGGTGCTGCGCAGCGGTTCGCTGCCGTTCAACCTGAACGTTGAAGAGATCCGCAGCATCGGGCCCACCCTGGGGCAGGACTCCATCGAGGCCGGCACCATCGCGGGTGGCCTGGGTGCGCTGCTCGTGGTCATCGCCGTTCTCGTCATCTACGGACCGCTGTTCGGCGGCGTGCTGGCCTTCGGCCTGCTGCTGGCCATGCTGTTCATCTTCGGCATCCTGGCCGGCCTGAACGCTGCGCTGACCCTGCCCGGCATCGGCGGCCTCGTGCTGACGCTGGGCGCCGCCATCGACGGCAACGTCATCTCCTTCGAGCGCATCAAGGAACTGCTGCGGGAAGGCAAGAGCCTGCGCGTCTCCATGAAACAGGGCTTCGGCACGTCCGTCGGTGTGATTCTGGACGCCAACATCACCTCGCTCATCGCTGCGCTGACCCTGTACCAGTACACCACCGGTGCGGTCCGTGGCTTCGCCATCGTGCTGGGCATCGGCCTCATCGCCAGCGTGTTCGTGAACGTGGTCGTGGTGCCTTACATCCTGAATCTGCTCACCGCACGCGGCAGCGGCCGCCACTACATGCGCATCGGCCGTGAAGCCCCGTCGATTCCCTTCATGGGCATTGCCCGCCGGGTCATGCCAGTCATACTGGTACTGGTTGTCGCCTCGGCCGCACTGCTCATCTTCAAGCCCCTGAACCTCAGTACGGACTTCACCGGCGGCATCAACGCGGTCTACGAGGTCAGCCCTGACGTCACGGTGGCCCAGGTCCGCGAGGCCGTGGCCAACATGGAAAGTGAAGCAACCGGGTCCGCCGTCATCTTCGACATCGAGTCGGGCGATCCGGAGACGCACCAGGTCGGTGTGCGCATCGGCACCGGTGCCGGCGGAGCGATTGACGCCAACCTGCCCAGCCAGCTGGCCACGGTGCTGAACGGAGAACTGCTTTCGGCCGACGTTGTCGGGCCTTCAGTTGGCGCATCGTTGCGCAGTGCCGCGATCCTGTCGGTCCTGGTCGCACTGGTTCTCATCCTGGCCTACACGGCCTGGCGCTTCTGGCCCAACTGGATCCTGGGCGTGGGCACCACACTGGCCACGGGCCACGACGTGCTGCTTACCCTGGCCGTCCTGTCACTGTTCGGGCTTGAGTTCAGCATCCCGGTGCTTGCGGCTCTGCTGTTCGTGGTGGGTTACTCGCTGAACGACTCGATCGTAATCGCCGACCGCATCCGTGAGAACGTGAGCCAGACCAGGCACATGACCTACCGGCAGATCGTGAACCTGTCTATCAACCAGACCCTGTCGCGCACCATTCTCACCTCGGGATCCACCCTGCTGCCCGTGCTGACGCTGCTCTTCTTCGGCGGCCCGGTGCTGCGCGGCTTCTCGGTGGTGATGCTCTGCGGTGTCGTCATCGGATCCCTGTCAAGCATCTTCATACTTGGACCGATCCTTGTCTGGTTCAGGCAGTGGCAGGAATCCAGACGGGTGGCACAGAAGAAGGTGTCCGGCTCCAACGCCGGTGCCTGAACGAAGTTGATTCACTTGCGGGCCCTGGGTATTCAGGGCCCGTTCCGTTTCAGGGGAGTTGAAGCAAGCGATGCGGGAAGAAGCACTTAGGCTGATCGAGGCGGCTGCTGACCAGGCGCAGCTGCAGGACCTGCGGGTCCGATTCCTTGGCAAGAAGGGCGAGCTCACCAGCCAGCTCAAGGCTCTGGGGGCCATGGCGCCCGAGGAGCGCCGCGAGGCCGGCGCACGCATCAACGCGCTGCGTGACGAGCTGGAGCAGGCCTTCCTGCAGCGGCGCGGTGAGCTGCAGACAGAGGAACTGAACGCCAGACTGGCCGCCGAACGGGTTGACCTGACCCTGCCTGGGGACCAGTTCCCGGTCGGGGGCGAGCACCTGCTGACCCGCGTGACCAACCGGCTGCTGGATGTGTTCATCTCCCAGGGCTACGAGGTGGTGACAGGCCCGGAGCTCGAGACCGACTGGTACAACTTCGAGTCCCTGAACTTTCCACCCGAACATCCGGCGCGTGACCTGCAGGACACCTTCTGGACCGAGGACGGCCGACTGCTGCGCACCCATACCAGCCCGGTGCAGTCCCGTTACCTGGAGAGCCACAAGCCACCATTCAAGATCGTGGCTCCCGGCAAGGTGTATCGCAATGAGGCCGTGGACGCCACCCATGAGGCACAGTTCCACCAGCTCGAAGCGCTGGTGGTCGGTGAGCGCATCACCATGGCGGACCTGCGCGCCGCCATCGACCCGATGGCCGGTGCGCTGTTCGGTGCCGGCACCCGCACGCGGCTGCAGCCGAGCTACTTCCCGTTCGTCGAGCCCGGTGCCGAGTTCGCCATCTGGTGGACCCACCCGCGCAGCGGCCGTGAAGAGTGGCTGGAGCTGGGTGGCTGCGGCATGGTTCACCCCAACGTGTTCAAGGCTGCCGGCATGAGCGGCGTCACCGGCTTCGCCTTCGGTTTCGGCATCGAGCGCCTGGCGATGGTGCCGTACCTGGTCAATGACATCCGGCACTTCGCGC
This sequence comes from uncultured bacterium, assembly GCA_964489965.1. Taxonomy (GTDB): domain Bacteria; phylum Deinococcota; class Deinococci; order Deinococcales; family Trueperaceae; genus CALDPK01. The sequence continues at coordinate 257 of CAZBBU010000298.1, read as the reverse complement.
AGGGTGACATGCGCGTGCTGCGCCAGTTCAGGGGCGAGCTGTGAAGGTTCCGCTGAGCTGGCTGCGGGAGTTCCTGCCCGGGGCGCCCGCAGCTGAAGAGACAGCCGAGTTGCTGACCGGCATCGGCCTGCCGGTCGAGGAAGTGCACGATTACCCCGGTGCGCCAGCTGGCGTGCTGGCCGTGCGTCTGGACAACCTGGGGCCGGTGCCCGGTTCGGATCATCTGCTGCAGGCTGACGCCTGGGACGGCGAACGCC
>CAZBBU010000297.1:0-2848 GCA_964489965.1 uncultured bacterium | reverse complement strand
TCGTTGGCCTGGCTGCCCGCGGCGAACGCCGCACGGACGTTGCCGGCCCTGCCGGTGGTGAGGTTGATGTTGCGGAACTCTATGCCCTCAGGTACCGGGAAGCCGGCGGGAGCGGCCTTGCCCATGAGCGCGTTGCCCACGAAGTCACGCCACACGTAGATGGGCTGACGGGAGGACGTGACCGTGTCACGCTGCCCGTTGCTGAGCGTCATGCTCGTCGGTATGCGCCGGTTGTCGTCATAACCGACCCAGACCGCCGAGACCATCCCCGGTGTCGCACCCACGAACCAGAGATCACGTTCGTCGTTGGTCGTTCCGGTCTTGCCGGCGACCCACCGGCCCGCCATCTCGGCCTGGCCGGCGCGCAGGCTGAAGGCGCCGGGATCGATCACGTTCCCGTGCAGCATGTCCAGCATGATGTAGGCGGTCTGCGGGCTCCACACCTGCGCCTGCCGGGGGTTGGCTTCGTAAACCACGTTCCCGTCCGCATTCCTGATGCTGGTGATCAGGTGCGGTTCAATCCACATGCCCTCGTTGGCGAAGGCCGCAAAGGCTGCGGCATGCTCAACGGGAGTCGCTTCCTCGGTACCCAGGGCGATGGAGTAGTAAGGCACCACGTCCTGGTAACCCAGTTCCGTGGCCCGCAACGCCACCGCCTCGGCCCCAACGAGCTCCAGGGTCTTCACCACGGGAATGTTGCGGGAGATGTTCAGATGCTGCCTGAGCGTGGCGGCGCCAACGAAACCATGGTCATGGTTGCCGGGCACGTAGGGCGGCTGGTTGCCCTGCTGGAACACTGTCGGTTCGTCGACCAGCACGGTCGCCTGGCTGAAGAGGCCCTGCTCGATGGCGGTCGCAGCGACTATGGGCTTGAAAGACGAGCCCGGCTGCCGCCACGACTGCATCGCCCTGTTCAGGTCGCCGGGTTCCACCCCTTCCTCAAGCCGTTCACCGACCATCGCCAGGATCTGGCCGGTCTGGGGATCGATGCCGACTAAGGCAACCTGTGCACCCTCGGGCACCTCGGCCCGCAGTGACGCCTGGTTGGCCGCCTGCTGCGCCTGCACGTCGATGCTGGTGTACACCTCAAAGCCGCCCTGTCCGAACACCGCCTCCTGTCCGAAGCGGTCCGTGAGCCAGTTGCGCACCGCCAGCATCACGTGCTTGGACAGTGAGCTGCTCACGGTCGTCCGGATGACGACTTCCTCGTTGGTGCGGACGGCATCGATCAGGTTGCCCTCAGCGTCATACTCGACCTGCCAGCCGCGCGGCTCCAGGTGCTCCAGCCAGGCGTCGCGGGCCAGCTCGGCACTGATGGAGCCGTTCTCAACCATGCGGTCAAGCACCTGGCGCATGCTGGCGCGCGTGCCGGCGAAATCGTCATGCCGCGTGTTGGGGCTGGGGATGAGCCGCGCCAGGTACAGGCCCTCGGCCAGCGAGAGCTCGATGGGGTCCTTGTCGAAGTACGCCTGTGCGGCCGAACGGATGCCGTAAACGTTTCCGCCCCAGAAGACCACGTTGATGTAACGCTGCAGGATCTCGGCCTTGGTCAGGCGCCGCTCCAGCTCGATGGCCAGGAACAGCTCCTTGGCCTTGCGTTCCAGCGACCGGTCCGTGCGCACGTCTGACAGCAGTGTGTTCTTGATCACCTGGGTGGTGATGGTGGAACCGCCACGGTCGGCATCGCCGAGGAACTCCGCGTAGGTGGCCACAAGCAGCGCCGGCAGGTCAAAACCGTAATGCTCGAAGAATTCGTCATCCTCGTAGGAGACTATGGCCATGAGGGCGGCGGGTGACACCTCGTCAAGGTTGACGGGGATACGGTTCGTCAGCTCCCGGCCCTCGCCCGTCGCCGGCAGGATCTCCCCTATCAGCGTGCCGTCACGTGCGTAAACACGCGAGGTGGAGGAGTAACCGAGTACGTCCAGCGAACTCAGGTCCGGCAGCTCACCGGCCCACTTGAAGGCCGAGGCGCCCAGGAGCGCCACGACGGACAGCAGTCCGGTCAGCAGCGCCAGGAAGATCCCCCTGATTACCTTCACGGGTGCATTCTAGCAGTCCCCCGTGCAGCGGCGCGGGCACCCGGGCAACCGTAAAGCTAGCTCAGGCGCGGTTGTACGCCAGGTACTCGTCAAGCTTGGCGACGGCTGCGCCGGTGTCGATCAGGTGCCGGGCCCGTTCCACCCCCGCCGCGATGCTGTCAGACTGGCCTGCCACATATATTCCCGCGCCGGCACTCAGCAGCACCACGTCACGGGCCGCCCCGCCCAGCTGGCCACTGAGGATCTGCCGCGTCTTGCGCGCGTTCTCGGCGGCGTCGCCACCACGGATCTCCTCGAGCGGCGCGCGCCGCATGCCGAAGTCCTCCGGGACAAGTTCGTAGTCACTGACACTCCCGTCGGCGGCGAGCTCGCTTACCTGGGTGACGCCGCTGACGGAGAAGTCATCCAGACCGTCGCTGTGAACGACCAGGGCGCGTTCCACACCGAGTCCCCTGAGGGTGTGCGCCAACTTGCCGGTCAGTTCAGGGGAGTAGACACCAAGCACGTGCCGGGTTGCGCGCGCCGGATTGGTGAGCGGCCCCAGGCTGTTGAACACGGTGCGGGCCTTCAGGTCCGCACGTACCGGAGCTACGAACTTCATGGCGGGATGGTGGTTGCGGGCGAAGATGAAGGTCACACCGATCTCCCGGAGGCTGTCCGCCAAACGGGCGGGATCTGCGTCCAGGTTGGCGCCGAGCTGCTCAAGGAGGTCAGCGGAGCCTGACCTGCGGGTGAAGCCCCGGTTGCCGTGCTTGGCCACCTTGGCGCCTGCGGCCGCGATGACGAACATGGAGGTGGTGGAGATG
>CAZBBU010000296.1:0-2859 GCA_964489965.1 uncultured bacterium | reverse complement strand
GATGCTGCCTGTCGGCTCGCACAGCCATGGCTTCATCGCTGAGACGGACGAGGAGGCGCTGCGGCAGGTGTGGCCTTACTACCGTCTCCAGGGCCTGCGCATCGGTGGTGAACGCGGCTGGCCACCGCCCACGGAGGCCGGCTTCCGGCGCGAAGCCGGGCCTGATGGTGCCCTGCACGTGGGTTCACCCGAAACGGTGGCGCAGAAGATCGCCCGTAACGTACGCGGCCTGCAGCTGGATCGCTTTGACCTTAAGTACAGCTTCAGCGGCCTGCCGCACGAGCTGGCAATTCAGACCATCGAACTGTATGGCAGCAGGGTGATTCCGCGCGTACGGGAGCTGCTCGCTGAGGGCTGACGGTGGCTCCCCGATGTACAATCACCTCCTTGCAAATGCAGGGTCACTTCCCGCACTGGCGGGAAACACAGGGGGGAACATGCGCAGAGGCGTGATTGTCGGGATGGTTGTTGCAGTTTTGGGCCTGCTTTCGGCCGCAGCAGGTCAGGGGTCAGACCGGATGTTCCTGCCGGTGAATCAGGTGGACAACCTGGGCGCCTCCAAACTGGCAGTCGATGCTGACGGTGGCATTCACATCGTCTCCAGGTCCATAGTCAACCCGGCTTTCTACTACTTCTACTGCCCGCCAGGCTGCACCGGTGCGGAGCAGATGTCGGAAGTGCCCTTCACCAGTGATGGCCTGGGCGCAACGATGTCACTGGCTCTGGATCCGCAGGGCAGGCCCCACATACTTGTCAGGGGTTTTGAGAGCATCGGGTACGCGCATTGCGACGGCGATTGCAGAACCGGCGCCGGCTGGAAGTACGGCATCCTGACGAGCTTTGAGATCGGCAGTGACCAGGAGTTGGACATAACCGGTGACGCCCTGGCAGTGGGACCTGATGGTCGCTCACACTTCCTGGCGCACAAGCCCACCCAACTGCTCAACCAGCTGCATAGCACTTGGTATTACACCTGTGCGGCCGCGTGCCACCTGACGGGCAACTGGACTGGTGCGCTGATCGAGCCGGAGCAGAACTATACCTATTCCGACCTGGAAGTAAAGGCGGACGGTACCCTGGCTGCCGGCCTGGTGGCGCAGATCAATCACGACCTGGGTATGGATTCATCCATCGCGGCCTACATGGAATGCCGCTCCGCTTGCGGCCAGCCGGCGAACTGGCTGGCTGTCGGGCTGAGTCCCTCACATGACGATTACTGGTACGGGGAGAACCCTACGATGAGCATGGAGCTTAACGCAGGCGGCAAGCCGAGGCTGGCCTTCCTGGCTGCCGATGATGATGGCGGGGCGGTCCTCATGTGGGCGCATTGCGATGCTGCAGACTGCACTGATGGCAGCAACTGGTCCGCTGAAGCGCTTGTCGACGAGTCAGAACGGGCTTTTGACAGTGGTGTTCACCTGACGCTCGACCAGTCCGGTAACCCCAGGATCAGCTACACGGTGACGGGGAACATCCTCAGTGCATATTGCACCGCCAATTGCAGCACGGCTGACAGCGACTGGAGTCTGGACATCATCGAGGCTGGCAGCGAGATACCCGCGGATGAGATCTTTCTGTACAGCAACTGCGTTGTTGGCGCCTGGTTCCTGAAGGACCCACAGACCGCTCACCTGCCGCAGGGCGGTCTGGTCAGCGTGTACACGGCAGAGGATTACAGTTTCGGCGGTGCCGTGCCGGAGGACCCAACGAAGCCGGGTTGCCCCGCAGGGGTTGACATGTCTCTCGGAAGGCTCTCACTATTGGGCCGGTGAACGCCACTGATTTACAGCACATAGTCACTGACTTCGCGGAGTTGCCGTCGCGCCGTCATGACCTGCTGTGTGCACTGCCTGGCTTTCTGAGGAAGCATTTCGCGGGTGCCAGTGTCGTGAGCGGCGTGTATGACGAGGGCCTGAGGGTGTTGGCCAGCAGTCATCCGCAGGTCAAAACGGGAGTGGCGCCACCGGGTGCCGAGGCCGCACTCGAGGCGATCAGGACCGGTGAGTGTGCGCGCGGCACCGCGGCCGAAGAACTGCCGGGACTGTCCCATACGGCTGCCTGGCCTCTTCGGGAGCGGATGACCGACATCGCCACACTGTAGCTGTTCAGTCGCGAGCCGCTTGCGGGCTCAACGCTGGTCACGCTCGAGGTGTTCAGCCGGCTGATCGGCTCCCGCCTCACCGAATCATCACGCTCGCGCGAAGCAAGCGTGCTGGCTGAACTCATGGTGGGTTTCTCCTCCGCTGAATCGATGGAGGAGGGGGCGGCGTTGGCGCTCGACGTTCTCGCCAGGTATTCCCAGGCGGAGGCCGGCTTCCTGTTGCGGGCCACGGGTGGCCGCATGCAGGTGCTGGCGCACGTAGGGCTGCAGCCCGGGCCTGAGCGCCGCAAGCTCCTGGGGATCGACCAGCCCTACCCGGAAGGCCTGGCGTGGCGGGCGATTCAGACGGGGAGCACCCAGTTCGCCCCCATGGCCGAGAAGGATGGTGCACCGCCAGGCGGAGCCGTGACGGCCCTGCACCCCATCGGTTGGCGTGACACGTTCCGCTATGTGCTGATTCTGCGGTACTTCCCGCCGTCACAGGTAACGCCAGCCGACCTTGACTTGTTCAGTGCTGTCACCACGCAGATGCAGCACGGACTGGAACGGTTGCAGTCTGACATGGTGCAGGACCGTCTGCTTATCCTGCAGGCCAAGATCGTCGATGCGGCCAGCAGTGACCTGTTCCAGCTGATTCTGGACGAGGCCCTGGCGCTGGTGCCTGGTGCGGGAGCCGGTTCGCTGCTGGTGCGCAAGAACAGCAGCCTGCCGTTCCGCTTCCGGGCGGTGAGCGGCTTTGATATGACTGAATTGCGTCA
>CAZBBU010000295.1:0-2859 GCA_964489965.1 uncultured bacterium | reverse complement strand
ATCGCACCAGCCCCCACGGACCTGCAGCTCGTCACCTCGGGCCGCCGGACCAGCTTCGACGTTCTGCGACGCAAACTGGGCTGGGGCACCGCACCCAGCCTCAGCGGCCCGGACAGCTGAGCCCGTGCGGCTGCTGTTCCTCTCCAACGGGCATGGCGAGGACGTCATCGGGAGCCGGCTGGCGCTGCAACTCGCGAAATTGCTGCCGCAGGCAGACCTGCGTGCCTTCCCGCTGGTGGGCAGCGGACACGCCTGGCGCGCGGCGGGCTTGCCGGTTCTGGGCGAGGCCCGTGACCTGCCGGCGGGCGGCCTGACATTCCACTCGCTGAACAACTTTGTGTCCGACCTGGCCGCCGGTCTCACAGGCGTGACCTGGCGACAGTTCCTTGACCTGCGCCGCCAGGAGGCGGACGCCGCTCTGGTCATCGGTGACATCTGGGCGCTGGCGCTCAGCATGCTGCTGCAGGTGCCCAAAGAACGTCGTTTTGCCCTGCAGACACTCGTATCAGTCCGGCAGCCGGGACGCCTCAGCCCGGCCAGGCTGTTCATGGAGCGCATCACCGCCCCCGAACGCCTGCTGCAGCGGAGCAGGACTGCCAGGGTGTGGCTGCGCGATGCCGAGACGGCCGAATGGTTGCGGCAACGGGCCGTGCCCCAGGCGGCGTACGCCGGGAGCTTCCTGACGGACAGGGCGGATCCGCCTGTCGGCACGGGGGTACTGCTGCTGCCCGGTTCCCGGGTCTGGGCCGAGAGGTCACTGGCACTGCTGCTGCAGACTGCCGCGCTCGTGCCGGAGGAGAGCTTCGCGGTGGCATGGGCGCGGCCGGAACTGCCGAAGGAGCTGCCGCAGGGCTGGGTGCTGACTGGTGATCTGCTCACAGACGGCAAGGTGACGGTCAGGTTCCGGCGGGGTGAGTTTGAGGCCCTGCTGGCTGAATCGCGTGCGGCTCTGGGCACGGCCGGCACCGCGGTGGAGCAGGTCGCCGCGGCAGGCCTGCCCGTACTGACTTTCGAACTCCCCGGACTGCACACCAGGGCTTTCCTGGTCAATCAGCAGCGCGTACTCAACGGGGCGTTGCACCTGGCAGCGTCAGGCCAGCCAAACGTGCTGGCCAGGGATCTGAGGCGGATGCTGGCAGACAGAACGGCCAGTGAGGCTGCGCGGGAGGCGGGCCTCAGGATCGCCGGTAAGCCAGGCGGGCTGGCCCGCATCGCCGCGGAGATCGCCGCAGAGCTCTCAGGCAGCTGACGCGGATTCCAGGACCTGAGTTCCGGCAGACTCAACCAGCAGCTCGGTGATGCGCGAAAGGCAGCGGTCGTGCTTCTTCTGATAGGCACTCTGACGGTAAGAGGCGTCGAACAGTTCATGGAGGTCGGCCTGCAGGCGTGGGGTGACGCCCAGGCGCAGTTGCACCCGCAGGTCGTAGAGCCGGTCGATGAAATGCACGAAGCGGAGCGCGTCATTCTGGTTCGCGATCGTGTCAACGCCGTTCACGGTCAGTGAGCCGATCCTGGTGAGCAGGGTTCCGTATGCCACCGGATGCAGCTTGCGCAGGACGGCCAGCAACTCCTGCCAGTCGGCGACCACCTGCGGTTCAGCCAGGCCCGTGGCGGTGACATGGCCATGCAGCTCGGGCGCGGCCCGGCCGAACGACTCACGCCAGTCAGCCCCGTCAAGGCGGATGCTCTCGAACCTGGAGGCGATTCCCTGGATCTCGCGCTCGAAGTCACGTGCGTTGAAGCGGCCTTCACCCTGGGCACTGGCGGGCGTGTTCGAGGTTGTGATGACGGTGCTGCCCTGCTCGAACAGCTGCTGCAGGACCGATTTGACGATGAGGGTGTTGCCGGGGTCATCAAGCTCGAACTCGTCAAGGCACAACAGGCGCAGACCCGCGAAGTCCGCTGCCGCGTTCACTATGCCCCGTACGCCAACCAGGTAGACAAGCTCCTGGAATGACAGGTAGGCCTTCGCATCGACTCGTGCGGCATGCCAGGCGGCAGCCAGCAGGTGGGTCTTGCCCACTCCGAAACCACCGTCCAGATACAGCCCACGGCCCTCCTGGCGTCTGGCGGCGCTCAAACGCAGGAAACCGCGCCTGGGGGTCGGTTCCTGCAGGCTGCCGACAAGCTGCCGGATTCTGGTCAGTGCCTGTTCCTGGCTGGGATGGCCCGGGCGGTAGCTCTCAAAGCTCGCTTTGCCGAAGCGTGGTGGTGGTTTGAAAGTGGGGGCAGCGGCAAGGGAGATGCCCTCTGCCAGCTCAGCCAGTGGCTGGCCAGATGGTCTAGACACGCGGCACAGCCTAACACCGCAAAGGCTCCCAAGTTGGTAGGCTGGTTGAAGCGATGCAGGAGGGGAAGCCGGTGAGAATCCGGCGCTGTCCCGCAACGGTGTAGCGCGCTGAGCAGTTCAGACCCGCTCCAGTCCGAATGCCTCCTGTGATCGACTGCAATGCCCGCAGGAGGCGTATATGCAGCACTTCTTACGAACAGTCATCTTCTCTTTGTGCCTTGTGGCAGGCGTGGCGGCAGGCCAGTCGGTGGCCGTCACTGACTACCTCGGACGCAGCGTCGAGCTGGACGCTCCGGCTACGAGGGTGGTCAGTCTGATGCCCAGCCACAGTGAGACGCTGCTGGCACTCGCTGCCGGTGGCACGCTCATCGGTCTGGATGAGGCCAGTCCCGGCCCGGAAGGCACCGAGCTGCCCCTGGTGGGCAACGGTTTCCAGCCGAACATTGAGCTGATCGTCAGCCTGGAGCCGGACCTGGTGCTCACTGATCAGTACTCGGGTGTGCACGCGCAACTTGAGGAGCTGGGCGTCACCGTGTTTGCCGGTACTCCGGAGACTCTTGAGCAGGTGC
>CAZBBU010000294.1:0-2867 GCA_964489965.1 uncultured bacterium | reverse complement strand
TCCTGGATGATCTGCGCCATCGTGAAGGTCGTGCCGGTACCGGTGGCTCCAAGCAGCGTCTGGAAGCGCAGCCCGTCCCGAAGCCCCTCAACCAGCCGGTTGATCGCCTGCGGCTGATCGCCGGTGGGTTCGTATGGTGCCTGTACCGTCAGTGCCATATCCGCAATGACACCACATGGTGAGCCTGCAGGCTGTAGCCGGGGACTGCAGGAGTATCATCCGGGGGAGGAGGTAAAACATGAGAAAGAGCAAGGCGAATGCCCAGTGGTCCGGTGACCTGAAGAGCGGCAACGGCAACATGGAGCTTGGCTCCGGTGCGTACAGCGGCGGGTTCTCGTTCGGAACCCGCTTCGGCGCCGACTCCGGAACAAACCCCGAGGAGCTGATCGGAGCGGCCCTGGCGGGCTGCTTCTCGATGGCGCTGTCCAACGCACTCAGCGAGGCCGGGAACGTGCCTCAGATGGTGCGCACCGACGCCGAGGTGAGCTTCGGTGTCGGTGATGGCGGTCCGGCCATCAGCGGAATCAGGTTGGATGTGCGCGCTCAGGTGGATGGCCTGACGCAGTCAGAGTTCGAGGAGTTCGCTGAGCGCACCGGCCGGGAGTGCCCCGTGAGCCGGGCGCTGTCCGGCACCAGCATCACGGTTGAGGCCCAGCTGGTCAGCTGACCCGGCCGAACTGGCGGTTGTGCAACTCGCTGTACAGCCCGCCCGCGGCAAGCAGGTCCGCGTGGCTGCCTTCCTCCACCACGCGGCCCTGATCCAGCACCACGATTCGGTCCGCGCCCTGAACGGTGGAAAGCCGGTGGGCGATGACGAAGGTGGTCCGGCCCCGCATCAGTTGATCCAGGGCGGCCTGCACCAGCGCCTCCGATTCGCTGTCCAGGGCGCTGGTCGCCTCATCCAGGATAAGGATGCGCGGATCCTTCAGCAGGGCACGCGCGATCGCCACCCGTTGGCGCTGCCCGCCGGACAGGGTCATGCCCCGTTCACCCACCAGAGTGTCGAGTCCCTCAGGCAGACGCTCAGCGAACTCCAGCACGTTGGCGTCGCGGGCCGCCCGGATGACTTCCTCGCGACTGGCGCCGGGTCGGCCGTAACTGATGTTCTCGGCGATACTGCCGCTGAACAGTACCGTCTCCTGGAAGACCACGCCGGTGTTGTGGCGCAACTCCGCCAGTGACAGTTGGGTAAGCGGTACGCCGTCGATGGTGATGGTTCCGGAGTCCGGGTCCCGGAAGCGTGGCAGCAGCATGACCAGGCTGGTCTTGCCGGCCCCGCTCGGCCCGACCAGAGCCACGACCTCGCCACTGCGGGCGTTCAGGTTGACGTCCTCCAGCACCGGTTGGCCAGGCTCATAGGCGAAGCTGACACCGTGGAACTCGATGTCGCCACGCACTTCGCCGAGTGAGGCCGGCTCGGCCGCCTCGGGCAGGTCACTCTCCATGTCCAGCATCTCGAAGATGCGGCGGCTGGCACCAAGTGCCTCCTGCAGCTGACTGTACAGGCCGGTGAGTGATCCCACGGCCGCAGCGATGGTGATGGTCAGGATCAGGAACGCTACGAGGTCGCCCGGCAGAAGCTGCCCCTGCAGCACCTGCTGGCCCCCGTACCAGAGTACGAACGCGATTCCGGTGGCCATGAGCAACCCAGTGGTCGGCAGGAAGATGGCCCTGCCCAGCGCACGCCGGCGTGCCAGCCTGTAGGAATCGGCGATGAGGCGGCCGTAACGGTCCGCCTCGAAACCCTCGGCCACGAACGACTTGACCACCCGGATGCCGCTGATGGCCTCCTCGGCACTGGCATTGGCCAGGGCGACGCTGTCCTGGAAGCGGGTGCTGACACCACGCAGGAAACGTCCGAACAGCACGGCTGCCACCACCACCGTCGGCACCATCGCCAGCAGGAAGAGGGTCAGTTGCTGATTTATCCACAGCAGCACGACTATGCCGCCGATCAGGGAAACGAACTGGCTGGTGAACTGCGCCAGCGTCTGTGACACGGCGCCCTGCAGCGTGGTGATGTCCGAAGTCAGGCGCGAAGTGATCTCACCCGTGCGGCGCTCCTGGAAGAAGCGCAGGGACAGGCCGAGGATGTGGCTGAACAGTCTGGTACGGACGTCGGCCACTACGCCCTCGCCGACAAGCGCCAGCATGTAGCTGCGCAGGAATGCGAACACCGCTTCCAGCACGAACAGGCCCACCATCAGCAGCAGGATCGTGTTGAGCCCGGTGGCCATCAGGCTGGAGCCCTGCTCTGAGAACGCCTCGTTGAAGAGTTCCCGGGCCAGCAGCGGCAGGGCCAGGGACAGCACGCTCGCCACGACTGTGGCCAGCATGCCGACGGTGAGCTGCAGGCGATACGGCCTGGTGAACGTGAAGGCGCGGCGCAGGTTGCCGAAGTCGAGCGGTTCGCGCGGTCCTGATTGTGTGCGGCTGCTGCGTCTCAAGCGGGTTCACTGTCCTGGCCGAACAGGCGTTCCTGTCCGCCGGGTGCGGGTATTTCCAGTCCCAGGTGGCGGTAAGCGCCGTCGGTGGCCACCCGGCCTCGCGGCGTGCGCTGCAGCAGACCCGTCTGAATGAGGAAAGGTTCGTAAACCTCCTCGAGCGTGGCGCGGTCCTCACCGACCGCGGTGGCAAGAGTGTCCAGGCCCACCGGGCCGCCCGCGAACTTCATGATGGTCGCCTCGAGGATGGCGCGGTCGCGCCGGTCCAGGCCCAGCGAATCGATGCCCAGTTCGTCCAGGGCGCGGCTGGTGCGGGCCAGTCCGATACCATCGTCCCCCGCAACCTCGGCGTAATCACGGACCCGGCGCAGCAGCCGCTTGGCGATGCGCATGGTGCCCCTGGCCCGCCGTCCGATCTCCATG
>CAZBBU010000293.1:0-2880 GCA_964489965.1 uncultured bacterium | reverse complement strand
CAAGCTGATGGAACCGGCTGCCGAGGAGGTGGCCGCAGCGCTCTCACCTACGGGCGGCAGCGCCTGGTCGGAGCTGCATACGCAACTGATCAGCCGGGAGACCATAACCGTTGCCGTGCCCGGTCAGGGCGAACAGGAGCTGGGTATCGCCGGGCTTTACAACCTGCAGCAGCATGAGGATGAGGCGGTGCGCAAGGCCGCCTGGGAAGCCGAGATGCAGCTGCTGGAACGCAACGGCGTTTCCTTCGCCGCGGCCATGAACTCCATCAAGGGTGAGGTCAACGTGCTGAGCACCAGGCGCGGCTGGGACAGTGAGCTGGACGCGTCGCTGTTCCAGAACCACATCGACCGGCAGACCTTGGAAGCCATGCAGCAGGCCTGCAGCGAGGCTTTCCCGCTGATGCGCCGCTACCTCAAGGCCAAGGCGAAGCGTCTGGGCAAGGAGAAGCTGGCCTGGTACGACCGCGAGGCACCCGTGAAGGGCGCGGCCACCCGCAGTTACACCTGGGATGAGGCCCGTGACTTCGTGATCAGGCAGTTCCGCACGTACTCGGATGAGCTGGCTGACTTCGCGCAGCGTGCCTTTGACGAAGGCTGGCTGGACGGCCCGCCCCGCAAGGGCAAGACGAATGGCGCCTTCTGCATGGACCTGGGATCCGTACCGGAATCGCGCATCATGCTGAACTTCGGCGGCACACTAGATGACCTGTTCACGATCGGGCATGAGCTTGGTCACGCCTACCACGCGGACCGGATGTACAAGTTCGGCCGTACCCCACTGCAGCGTCGCGATCCGATGACTCTTGCAGAGACTGCCAGCATCTTCTGCGAGACCATCATCTTCAACGCGGTGATGAGGGACGCTGATGAGGCCGAGCAGCTGGGCATCCTGGAGCAGGACCTGGCGGGTGCCACGCAGCTGCTGCTGGACATCCACTCGCGTTTCCTGTTCGAACAGGGCGTGTTCGGGAAGAGGGCCGAACGGGAACTGTCGATCAGTGAACTGAACCAGCTGATGCTGGACGCCCAGGAAGCCACGTACGGTGAGGGCCTGGCTTCCGATGAGCGCAACCCGTGGATGTGGGCTCACAAGGGCCACTACTACAGCTCTTCACGCAGTTTCTACAACTACCCGTACACGTTCGGTTACCTGTTCGGCCTGGGCCTGTACGCGCAGTACCTCAAGCAGCCGGACGGCTTCCACGAGCGTTATGACGAGCTGCTGGCGTCAAGCGGCATGTCTGACGCCTGGACGCTGGGTCAGACCTTCGGGATCGACATCCGTGACGTGAGCTTCTGGCGCGGCAGCCTTGGTGTACTGCAGGAGCGGGTCGAGGAGTACGAACGGCTGCCCTGAAGGCCACAATTCGGGTCGGGTGGAGTTAGACTCTGCTCATTGATGTTTTGCCGGTCCGCCTGAGTGCGGGCGCAGGAGGAGTGAACGTGGATTACAGCAGGATGTTTGACCTTAGTGGCAAGAACGCCATCGTCATCGGTGCGGCCTCAGGCATAGGCCGTGAGGTTGCCAAAGGGCTGGCTGCCTTCGGCGCCAACGTGGTGGCCGCAGACCTGAACGCGGATGCGGCCCAGTCCGTGGCGCAGGAGATCACCGAGGCTGGCGGCCAGGCAAGCGGCCGCAGCGTCAACTTCACGGACCCGGCTCAGGTGCAGGAACTGGTTGACAGCGTGCCCAGCCTGGACGTGCTGGTGGCCACGCCATCGATCAACGTGCGCAAGCGCCTGCTGGACACCAGCCTGGAAGAGTACCAGCGGGTGGTGGACACCAACCTGAAAGGTGCGTTCGTGACCATGACCACCGCGGGCCGCCGCATGGAGAAGGACGGCAACGGCGGCAGCATCATCCTGTTCAGCAGCATCCGCAGCGAGGTCGTGGAACCCGGCCAGGGCGTGTACGCCGCCACCAAGGCCGGAACCCTGCAGATGGCCAAGGCGCTGGCAGCAGAGCTCGGCCCCAGGAACGTGCGCGTCAACGCCGTGGCTCCGGGCGTGGTGGAGACCCCGCTGACCGAGCAGATCAAGGCTCAGCCCGACTGGTACAACGCCTACGCGAACAAGAGCGTTTTCAGCCGCTGGTCACAGCCCAGCGAACTGGTGGGCGCGGTGGTGTTCCTGGCGAGCGACGCCAGCAGCTTCGTGACGGGCACGCTGCTGAAGGTTGATGGTGGCTGGACTGCCGCTGACGGCAGGTTCACTCCTCCCCTGCCGTGAGTGGATCAGTGAACGTTGATGAACTGGCGGCAGCCGCTGCAGCTGCCGTTGACTCCGAGCGCCTGGTCGGACTGACCCAGGCGCTCGTGCGCATCAAGAGCGTGTACGACCCTGAGACGGGCGGCAATGAGACTGAAGCTGCCGAGTTCGTGGCCAAGTGGCTGCGGGACTCCGGGCTGGAGCCCGTCGTCGAGGAGGCCGCACCGGGCCGGCCCAACGTGATCTGTGACTGGAGCGGTACTGCCTTCGAGCCGGGCCAGGGTCGCACCCTGATGCTGGAAGGCCATACGGACGTGGTCACGGAGGGTGACCCGGCCACCTGGGACATCCCGCCGTTCGAAGGTCGTGTGCAGGACGGCAAGATTCACGGCCGTGGCAGCGTGGACATGAAGGGTGGGGTGGCAGCCGCCATCATCGCCCTGGAAGCGGTACGCAAGGTGGCACCGGACCTGCCGGGCCGTGTGCGCCTGGGCATCGTGGCTGACGAGGAAGGCATGATGCTGGGCATCAAGTCCTTCATCAACAACGGCTGGGCTGACGAGGTCGATGCCGCCCTGGTGTGCGAGCCGGAAGAGAACGAGATCTGCCTGTTCCAGAAGGGTGCGCTGCGCGTTCGCGTGAACTTCAAAGGCGTGATGAGCCATGGCGCCA
>CAZBBU010000292.1:2434-2886 GCA_964489965.1 uncultured bacterium | reverse complement strand
CTGCCCGGCGTGGTGGCGGGCGCCGTGCTGTTCGAACTGGCACGCAGGCATGATCTCCTGGACGATCCGCCGCAGCTTGAACAGGCAGTTCGCCGCGCCTGCGCGGTGGCTGCGCTCAGCACGCTGAACCCCGGCGCCATCCCCTCTTACCCCGATGCGGAGCAGCTGGAGCAGTTCCTGGCTCAGGCCTGAGAACCGGGCCGGTTGGTCCTGAAGCGCTGCCACGCGTCCTCCAGGCCGGGGTTCACCTGGGGATGGACCAGGCCTGTCACGGCCGGGCGGGCCAGTCTGGCTGCCTTACCGGCACCGGTGACTCCCTCCAGTGCCAGCAGCGCGCTGCCGTAGGCGGCTCCGGGGCTGTCCGCAGTGACCGTCAGTATCACGCCCAGCGCGTCCGCCATGATCTGCAGCCACAGGGGCGAGGCGGCACCACCGCCAGTGACCAGCAGCTC
>CAZBBU010000292.1:0-2424 GCA_964489965.1 uncultured bacterium | reverse complement strand
TCATGTCCGCAAGGTCATTGCTGAGTGAGAGTCCGCTGAAGGAGGCCCGCAGGTCCGGCCGCAGCCAGGGGCTGCGCTCGCCGGACAGGTAGGGGTGCCAGCTGACGCCCCGGGAGCCGGGCGGGCTGCTGGCCGCCAGTTCGTTCATGCGCGCCACTCCGCCCCGCTCAAGGAAGCGGTTCACGAACCACTCGACGCTGCCACCGGCGGCGAGGGTCACGCCCAGGAGGCACCAGTTGCCGTCCGCATGTGCGAACAGGTGGATGCGGCCCTGACTGTCCGGCGCGGGACTGCCCAGTGGCGTGAACAGTACCCCGGAGGTACCGAGGCTCAGACTGCCCCGCTCCGGGCGGGCATTGTCGATGCCCAGTCCGATGTTGGCCGCAGCGTTGTCACCGGCACCGGCCACGACCGGAAGGTCCTTAGGCAGACCGGTCGCCAGTGAAGCCTCGGCGCTGACCGTGCCCCGCAGTGCCACCGATGGCAGGACCTCGGGGAACAGGGAGCGGCTCAGGCCGACCGCGCCCAGTATCGAGTCATCCCAGTCGCCTGAGTGGATGTTGAAGCAGCCCGTGCCCGTCGCGTCGCTGGGTTCGGTCACCGTCTCGCAGGTGAGCATGAAACCCAGCCAGTCCTTGGGCAGCAGCGCCATGTCGAGCCGCTCAAACGACGCCGGTTCGGAGTCCCTGAGCCAGAGCAGTTTGGGCAACTGGAAGCCGGTCACGGCAGGGTTTCCGGTGCGGCTGATCAGGTTGCTTGCACCCACGGCGCCGGTGATCTGCCCGACTTCCTTCACGGTGCGCTGGTCGTTCCACAGTATCGCGGGCCTCACTACTTCCCGGCCCGCGTCCAGCGCCACCAGTCCGTGCATCTGGCCAGCCAGGCCCAGCCCCACGATCTCCTGGCCGTCTGCTTCAGCGATCAGCTCGCGCACGACGGCGCAGAAGGCCGCCCACCAGTGCAGAGGTTCCTGCTCACTCCAGCCGGGCTGCGGGTTGGCGAGTGGATAGGTGCGCTTGCTCGAGGCCATCTGCCGACCGGCCTCATTCACCAGCACGCCCTGCAGCGAGGAGGTGCCCAGATCGATACCGATGACGGCCGGCATGCTCAGCGTGCTCCCAGCAGCAGTTCCACGGTCAGCTGGTCGATCCGTTCCAGGCCGTTGCCCCTTGCCGCCAGCGCGCCGCTGTCGATCCGCCGGTTACGAAGCTGTTCGGCGCGGTCCGGGGTGAAGCCCGACAGCAGTGCTTCGAGTTCCGCATCGGCCTGCCGGTACTCAGCCAGGGCGGCCTGTATCTCCGGGTCCTGGTCGAACTGCCTGGCCTTCTCCCTGAGAATCAGGTAGGTGCGCATGCAGCCGCGGGCGAATTCCCAGACGCCGTCCTCGTCCTCGGTCCGCAGGGCATGCGCGTCGAAGTGGCGGGGTCCCAGGTACCCGGCATCCTCGAGCAGTTTGACCAGCAGGAATGCCGTCTTGAGGTTCTCGGCGCCGAAGCGCAGGTCCTGGTCGAAGCGGGCCATCTTCTGGTCGTTCAGGTCAATGTGGAACAGCTTGCGGGCGTCAAGTGCCTGGGCCACTGCGTGCACGAAGTTGAGGCCGGCCATGGTCTCGTGGGCGAACTCGGGGTTGACTCCGAAGTCTTCGGAGTGTTCCAGGGTGGCGATGAAACCCAGGGCGGCGCCCACGTTGGGCAGGTAGGCGTCCCCGCGAGGCTCGTTGGGTTTGGGTTCCAGTGCCAGCTTGAAACCGTAGCGCTGTGAGCGGTTGTACTCGGAGAGCCAGTTGAGGCATTCGCGCATCCAGTCAAGCGCGTCCAGTGACTTGCCGGCGGCGTCGACCTCGCTGCCCTCGCGTCCGCCCCAGAACACGAATACGGGAGCACCCAGTTCGGCGCCCAGGTCCATGGCTGCCATCACCTTCTGAACGGCCCGGGCGCGCACGCTGGCGTCCGCGCTGGTGAAGGCACCGTCGCGGAACACCGGGTCAGTGAACAGGTTGGTGGTGGCCATGCCTGCCTGCAGGCCGGTCTCACGTAGGCCAGCCTGAAAGTCCCTCACGATGGCGTCACGCTCACGGGCGCTCGAGCCAGGTGGCACGAGGTCGTCGTCGTGCAGGCTGATGCCGGCGGCTCCCAGGCCCGCAAGCCGGTCGAGTATGTAGCGTGGTTCCAGGGGCGCGCGTACCGGGCCGCCGAACGGGTCACGTCCCACGTTGCCCACGGTCCAGAGTCCGAAGGTGAACTTGTCTTCCGGAACAGGCGTCAGGTCAGTCATCTGAATCCTTTCATGCCGGTAGTTTCTGAGGCTCCAGTCAGGTGGGCGCCCCGCTGCTGCAGGGCGCCCACCGGGTTCTCAATCAGGCCAGTTGCTGGCTGTCCCTCAGAAGGGGCTGTCCGGGAAGTAGTGGTCGGCGGCGTTCTCGGG
>CAZBBU010000291.1:0-2901 GCA_964489965.1 uncultured bacterium | reverse complement strand
CGACAAGTTCTCTCGGGCTGAAAGGTTTCGTGACGTAATCATCAGCGCCCAACTCCAGGCCGACAATCCGGTCCCCCTCTTCACTGCGGGCAGTGAGCATTATTACCGGGGTATGGCGTTCACGGCGCAGTCTGCTGAGGAACCCGGGCCCGTCAAGGCCGGGCAGCATCCAGTCGAGCACGATTAGAGCGGGCGGTTCCTCCAGCGCGCTGGCCAGGCCGGTATTGCCGTCGCGGGCGTGAGTGACAGCGTACCCGTCCCGTTCGAGATAAGCGCGGACAAGCTGAGCGGTGTCCGGGTCATCTTCGACTACGAGAATTCGGCTCATGCATCAAGCTATCACCCGGCCACCAGCACCGGCTGAAAGTCCGGTGGAACCCCCGGCCGGCCTCCTGATGGTCTTTACATCCTCTTCACATGTTGCTTAACTGACGGCAACATCCGCCGGCTAGCCTGCTGATGAGGTGAGGCTGATGCTGGACCACATGGGGTTTGCTGAACTCTGGATGCTGCTGTCCGGCATCGCACTGGTAACGCTGGTGCTGTGGCTGCTGAACTGCCTCTTTCCTGACTTCTCACACGAAAAGGCCCGTAGCAGGAGCGCCGTTCAGGCGGAACGCCAGCGCGAACAGGTACTGCCGAGCGAAGCGGAACCTGTCAGGTTCGAGCGGCCTCCGAGGGCGTTCCGGAGTGAGAAGCAGGCATGAGCGGCTGTAACTGGTTCACCTTTGGGTGGTTGGGGCTGCCCTGCTGCCCGGCCGCCACGAGAAACGTGAGGTATGAATAGTGAGAAAGTGGTTGGTTGCCGGCCTCTCCGGCGTTGCTCTGGTGGGAGTCGCAGCCGTTGCGCTGTCCCTGGGAAGTCCGCCTGTTCAGGCTGAAGGTCCCCTGGCCGGCGTGAGCATGACGGTGTACAAGTCCCCGACCTGCGGTTGCTGCGGAGCGTACATCAACATCCTGCGGCGCCAGGGAGTTGAAGTCACAGCGATCGACACCTTCGAAACACTGGAAGTGAAGCAGGAACGGCACGTCCCGCAGTCAGTCTGGAGCTGCCACACGACAGAAGTTGAAGGATACGTCGTGGAAGGCCACGTTCCCCTTGACGCACTCGAACAGCTGCTGGCAGAACGGCCCGACATCAACGGCATCGGCCTCGCAGGCATGCCCATCGGCACTCCCGGCATGCCCGGACCCAAGCGCGCCCCCTACGAGGTGTACGCCTTCGACACCAGTGGAACCGAGCTTTTCGGCCTCTTTTGAACCGCACTCCGGCAACGGATAGAAGCCCGTGAAGGCGCAGTGCCCGTCAGTCACTGATTGGAGTAAACGGATTTGAGTCAACATCGCGCGGCACGCCAGGGCAAAAACATTCCCTGGCGTGCGGTAGCTGCAATCATCGCAGTCGGTGTAATCGCGAACCTGCTCATCTGGTTCTGGCCCCGGGAGCAGGCGGAGCTGACGTACGCCACCTACCCGGCGGAAGTCATTGCACAGGGCGAAGAAATCTACCGGCTCAACTGCGCAACCTGTCACGGCAGCTCAGGCGAGGGTAACCCCACCGCCGGCATACCCGCCCTCAACGGAACCATGCACGCCTGGCATCACGGTGACGGGCAGATTGCCGGCTTCCTCCGGAACGGCCTGGGCAGGATGCCCGCAATCGGCGCCGGCTGGAACGACAGCGAAATCAGCGCAGTACTCGCACACATCAAACAATGGTGGGACCCGGACCAGCGTGCCTTCCAGGCTGAAGTTACCGGCAATGAACGGTAGGCAAGTACCCGTAAAGTATTCCGCCCCCGGGTTGCGCATCAAAACAAGCAGTTAAGGTAAGGCCAATTACCCCACCCCGGGAGGGTTGGCATGAGGGAGGCTTAATGAGTCACTCAAAGCATCAGCCTCACGGGCATCCGCCAGAGACCGAAGAAAACGGTGAACGCTGGACGGAAGCGGTGAAGCAGGAACCACACGTGCATCACGCCGAGCATGATGCGCAGCTGAAATCACCGGCGTCCGCAAATGGCGGTCACGGGCACAACCATCATGACCATGGCGGTCACGGCGCCCATGACAAGCACGCAGGCCACTCACCGGAAATGTTCAAAGACCGGTTCTGGGTGTCACTGATCCTCACTGTTCCCGTCCTTTACTTCAGCGAGCAGATCCAGGCCTGGCTGGGTTACCAGGCGGTTTCCTTCCCCGGGGTGGAACTCGTCAACCCCGTCCTAGGCACGATCCTGTTCATCTACGGCGGACTGGTGTTCCTGCAGGGCGCCCGGCACGAACTGGCCGCACGCCAGCCGGGAATGATGACCCTGATAAGCCTCGCAATCACCGTCGCGTACGTCTACAGCATGGCCGTCGTGCTGGGTGTACCGGGCATGCCCTTCTTCTGGGAACTAGCCACGCTCATCACCATCATGCTGCTGGGTCACTGGCTGGAGATGGCCAGCGTCGAAGGCGCATCCAAAGCCCTCCAGCACCTCGCGTCACTGGTGCCCAGCACCGCAAACCGGTTCACCGCCAGCGGCCTGGAGCAGGTACCCGTTTCCGAACTCCGGACCGGCGACCGCATCCTGGTACGCCCCGGAGAGCAGCTCGCCGCTGACGGCACCGTCACCGAAGGCCGCAGCAGTGTGAACGAAGCATTCCTCACCGGTGAATCCAGGCCCGTACCGAAAGAAGAAGGCACGGAAGTCGTAGCCGGCTCAGTAAACGGCGAAGGCGCTCTCACAGTAGAGGTTGCCCGCACGGGCGGCGAGACCACGCTCTCCCAGATTCAGCGCCTGGTGGAAGAAGCCCAATCCTCACGCAGCCGCTTCCAGAACTTCGCAGACCGGGCTGCCGGCTGGCTTTTCTACATCGCCGTGGCAGCCGGCCTGATCACGTTCGTTGTTTGGT
>CAZBBU010000290.1:0-2908 GCA_964489965.1 uncultured bacterium | reverse complement strand
AGACCAGTCTGTTCATGTCGGGCAGTCTAACGGACGGTCAGGCTGCTGGCGCTTCAGAGCGCGGAGCAGTCGCGCTCTTCCGGCCCGCCCGCCAGTTCCTCGCGCCTGTCACGTATCAGGGCGAGTTGCCGCACGAACTCGTCGATCTCCGCCTCAGTGTTGTAGAAGTAGAAGCTTGCTCGGACTGCGGCGTCGCGATCCAGCTGGCGCAGCAGCGGGTAGACGCAGTGCTTGCCGGACCTGACGGCGATCCCGACCTGGTCCAGGGCGGCGGCCACGTCATGCGCGTGCAGCCCTGTCACGTTGAAGGAGATGATGCCGCCACGGTCTTCACCCTCGGGGCCGTAGCATTCGATGCCTGGCATGTCGCGCATCTGTCTGAGCGCGTGGCGGGTGAGTGCCGCGTCAACCTCGTGTACCCTCTCCATGCCGATTGCCTGCAGGTAGTCCAGCGCGGCACCCAGCCCGATGACCTCGGCGATGGCGGGCGTGCCGGGTTCGAAGCGGGCCAGCGTGTCCTTGTAGCTGCTGTGGTCCACGAACACGTCAGTGACCATCGAGCCGCCGCCCATGCTCACCTCCATGTCGGCCAGCAGTTCCGGCCTGACATAGAGGGCTCCGGCGCCGGTCGGTCCGCACATCTTGTGCCCCGAAACCGTGTAGAAATCCGCGTCCAGTTCCGTCACGTCAACCGGCAGGTGCGGTGCACCCTGCGCGCCGTCCACCAGGATGACGGCCCCGTGCTCGTGGGCAAGGTCGGCCATCTGCCGCACCGGGTTCACCAGGCCGCTGAAATTGTTCATGTGCGCGACCGCCACCAGTCGGGTGCGGTCACAGAGCAGCTCCCGGTAATGGTCCAGATCCAGCCGCAGATCAGCATCCACCCGCACCCCGCGCACCACGGCCCCGGTGCGGGCGGCCAGGAGGTGCCAGGGGACCAGGTTGGCGTGATGTTCCGCTACCGTCACGATGATCTCATCGCCAGGCTGCAGGTGCGGCAGGCCCCAGGCCTGTGCGGCAAGGTTGATCGCCTCGGTGGTGTTGCGCGTGAAGATGGTTGATTCGGGAGTGGAAGCACCAAGGAAGCCGGCAAGGCGCTCACGCACGGACTCGAACATGTCTGTCGCCTCCCGGGAAAGCCGGTAGGCGCCCCGGTGCACGTTGGCGTGGTGCCGGTAGTAGTAGTTGCTCATGGCCTCAACCACCTGACGTGGCTTCTGGCTGGAGGCGGCGCTGTCCAGGAATATCAGCGGGTGCTCACCGATGCGACGGTCCAGAATCGGGAAGTCTTGCCTGGTCCAGGCCAGGCTGTCTGCTGCCGCTG
Source organism: uncultured bacterium (assembly GCA_964489965.1). Lineage (GTDB taxonomy): Bacteria > Deinococcota > Deinococci > Deinococcales > Trueperaceae > CALDPK01. The sequence goes on along the minus strand of CAZBBU010000290.1, from coordinate 1,584 downwards.
ACGCCGTGGAGTTCATGCCGCATGTTACAGCGGCTGGCTTTGCCCCGGCCTCGGGACAAGGCAACTGCTATGGCCGTAATGTGCCGCACGTACTATAATCCGCTTGACTCAATCTACGGATCCTATAAAAGGGAACGTCGGGAGGCTATTAGTTATGAGTAAGTCATCCACAGCTCGCCGGTGGGTCGTGCCGGGAGTGCTGTTCACCCTCCTGCTGGCGATGGCCGGCACGGTATGGGCACAGGCACTGTCGCGCGAGATCCGCACCCAGCTGATCAGCGCCACAGTCCAGGTCATCCCCTGGGATGACGCTGCCGGCGACCTGGTCAACTGGTCCGGCTCGGGCACCATCATCAGTCCGGACGGCTATATCCTTACCAACTACCACGTGATCGGCGATATTGACTCCCGCACCAGCTTCGAATGGCACGCCATCTTCATGACGGACGTGAACGCGGCAGACCTGCCACCGGTCCATAAATACTGGGCGCGTTTCATAGCCGGGGATCCTCTGCTGGACCTGGCCATCCTGTACATAGAGGAAAACCCGGACGAGTCGCCTGTGGCGCCGGGCACGGTTTTCCCGGCCGTTCCGGTGGGGGACAGCCACACGCTGCTGCCTGGTGACAGCCTCACCGTGGTCGGTTACCCGGCCATCTCGGGTGCCACCATCACCTTCACCCAGGGCATCATGAGCGGCTGGCTGGGCGAGGACCTGCAGAGCGGGGGGCGCCAGTGGATAAAGACTGACGCCAAGATCGCCGGCGGCAACTCCGGTGGCGCCGCAGTGAACGACCAGGGCGAGCTCGTCGGCATTCCCACGGCCGGCATTCACTGGCTTGACGAAGCATCCTACGAGGAGCAGCTGTACGTGCGTCCCATCGCGCTGGCCTGGGCGCTGATCGGCCCGCATGTTGCCAACGTGGTCCGGCCCAGCCTGGCCGGCACGCCTGCAACGCCTGTGCAGCCCAACACGCCGGTCAATACGCCGGTCAATACGCCCGCACAGGAGACTGGCGTGGCTGTGCCGAGCGGCAACCAGGGGGCGCTGGTGCTGGGACAGAGCATCAGCAAGACGGCGGCCGCAGCTGCCGAGAACCTTGTCTGGCACGCCTACGTGGTCTCGATTCCGGCAGGCCAGCAGGCTGTCACCATCTCTGTCACGAGTGACGATGACATCGACTTTGCCTACAGGTTCGGCAGCGAGATCCTCGATTACCAGAGTGTGGATTACCTGAATGACACGGTTGATTTTGGCGGAAGCCAGACGGTAACCAACCCTCCGGCCGGCCCGCTTTACGTTGACGTGATCAACGCCTACGGCCGTCCGATTCACTACACCATCAGCGTCACCGGCACGCAGGGATCGGTAACCCCGCAACAGCCGGAACAGCCGGTGGCACCCGTGCAGCCCGTGCAGCCAGTGCAGCCAGTGCAGCCAGTGACTCCAGTCACCCCGCAACAGCCGGTCACCCCGCAACAGCCGGTCACTCCGGGCGGCGCCGCTGTGAACTACCCGCCCCCCACCCCGTTCGGTGACATCGGCATGCTGACACTCGGTCAGCAGGTGGCAGGCAACCTGCA
>CAZBBU010000289.1:0-2910 GCA_964489965.1 uncultured bacterium | reverse complement strand
GCCGTCAGACCGGCGTTCGCGACCGGCGACAGTCACTCACGTGTTCAGTGTCAATTGCCTGCTACTTCGTTCTGTGCGGCCTCGAGGCTGCCGGCGACGTCGGAGTCAGCCGATTCCAGGATCACGGACAGGGCATTGCCCACCGGAGTCCAGACGGTGCCCATCTCAGGGATGTTGGGCATGGGCTCGGCGCTTAAGAGCGCCTGGCCGAAGCCCTGCACGATCGGGTCGTCAGACACCAGTTCCAGGGCGCTGCCAGAGGCGGGGATGCGGCCGGTCTCCTGCGCCAGGCTGACCTGAGCGTCACGCCGGGTGAGCCACTTGGCGAAGTTGGCGGCAGCGACCTGCTGGTTGCTGAACTGGTTCATAAGCACGCCCTGCACGCCCATGAAACCACTGAACGGTGTGCCGTCTGCCAGCGGCGGGACGGGCATGACGGCCACGTTGACGTCAGCCTCGCCGTACTGGCTGATGGACCAGGGTCCGGTGTAGATCATGCCGAGCGCACCGTCGATGAACAGGCCGTTGGCGACGTTGAAGTCAGTGCCGGCCGGCATGAGGCCGTACTCGAAGCGCAGGTCCTTGAGCGCCTGGGCGCCGGCGACGGCACCTTCATTGGCCAGACCGAGGTCGGCGGGGTTCAGGCTGCCGGAGGCGTCACGACCGAAGACGTAGCCGCCCCAGGTGTGAATCCAGCCGTAGGCGAAGTAGAAGTTGGGCAGATCGGCCATGAAGCCGAAGGTGGTGTCAGTGGTGAGCTCCTGGGCCAGCTCGATCATGCCCTCGTAGGTGGCGGGCACTTCGCTTACCAGGTCGGTGTTTACGACCAGGGCCGGGCCTTCGACGAACATGGGCAGGCCGAAGAGCTTGCCGGTGAAGGTGTAGGCCAGGCGGGCCTGCTCACTCAGGTCGCTCAGGTAGGTGTCCGTGGCGTAGCTGCTCATGTCGGCCAGCACGCCCCCAACGGCCATCTCGGCCAGCTGGTCGTGTGGTACGCCCACGAACAGGTCTGCGGCCTCGCCTTGCGGGGCTGCCAGCAGTACCTGCTGCTTAAGTTCGTCCACACTGAAGCGCACCAGGTTCACGGGGATGCCGAAGGCGGCAGTGAATGCATCCGCCTCGTCCTGCAGCCAGTCAAGCGACTGGTCGGCGAAGGTGGTCCAGACAGTCAGCCCCTGGCCGAATGCCATGCCGGCAGTCGCCAGGACGGCCAGCATTCCAGTCAGAATCCTCTTCTTCATGCTCACGTCTCCGTTCAGTTGCCTGCAGGCTCCTGCCGCACCAACCCGATAAAGGCCATGTCGGGAAGCCCGCGATTGGATTTGTTCTGCCATTACAAGTCTACAATCTTTGCTGAACGGAGTCAGTGTTCGGAGGACCCATCCTGAGTCCTCCCGGCCGCCCGTTCCCGCGCCAGCCTGACCGTCTCTACGGCCTCCGCCTCGCTGGCCGCCAGTGCCGTCAGGTGCCCCATCTTCCTGCCGGGCCTGGCTTCGGATTTGCCGTACAGGTGCAGTTGTACCCGATGGTCCTGCAGCGCGGCGGGCCAGTCCGGTTCCCCGTCCTGCCACAGGTCACCGAGCAGATTGGCCATCGCGGCCGGTGACCTGAATGTGGTGTCCCCCAAGGGCAGTCTGCAGATGGCCCTGATGTGCTGCTGGAACTGGCTGCTGGCACATGCCTCGACAGTCAGGTGTCCGGAGTTGTGCACCCGTGGTGCGAGCTCGTTGATCAGCAGGCTGCCGTCCGCGAGCTGGAACAGTTCCACGCACAGCACGCCCACGTGGTCCAGGGCCTCAGCAACCTGCCGTGCCAGCCGGCCCGCGTCACCTGCCGGTGCAGGCACGCTGCTGACGTCAAGGATGTGGTTGGCGTGCTGGTTGTGGAACAGACCGTAGCTTGATAAGTCGCCGTTCACCCCGCGGGCGCAGATGACGGACAGTTCCCGTTCGAAGGGAACGAACGCTTCCAGCACCGCACTGCCGCCGGCCCGAAGCGCGCCGGCCCGTTCCAGGTCCTCAGCGTCACGAAGCAGCAGCTGGCCTTTGCCGTCATAACCGAAGCCGGCCGTCTTGAGCACCGCGGGCAATCCCAGTTCGGCCACGGCGACCTTCAGCGAGTCCAGGTCCGCCACCTCACGGTAGTCCGCGAGCGGCAGGCCGTTACTCTTCAGGAAGTTCTTCTCCCTGAGACGGTTCTGGGTCACATGCAGGGAACCGGCGGAGGGCCACACCCGGGTGTGTTGCGCCAGCGCCTCCAGACTGGCAGCCGGAATGTTCTCGAACTCCACCGTGACCACCTGACAGGCCGCGGCAAAGACCTTCAGGCTGTGGGTGTCCTCGTAGGCGGCATGGAAGTAGCCGTCGGCGACCTGCGCAGCCGGCGAGTTCTGGGCGTCGGGCGCGTAGATGAGAACCCGGTAGCCGAAGGGACGGGCGGCCAGGGCAAGCATGCGGCCGAGCTGTCCGCTGCCCAGTATGCCGATGGTGCTGCCTGACGGCAGTGGCGTAGTGCTGTTCACGGCTGGTAGTCCGGACTGTCAAGCGGAACAGCCAGGGCGGCTTCGGACTGCCGTTCCCGCCACTGCGACAGTCGCGCTGCCAGCTCCGGATCGGAGAGTGCGAGTATCGACACTGCCAGAAGCACCGCGTTGCGGGCGCCGGCCTCGCCGATGCTGAGCGTCCCGACCGGCACGCCGGCCGGCATCTGCACTATCGAGAGCAGGGAATCCACGCCCGACAGTGTGGAACTGCGCACCGGGACACCGAGGACGGGGAGCGTGGTCCAGGCGGCGATCATGCCGGGCAGGTGTGCCGCACCGCCGGCGGCCGCGATGATGACCTGCAGCCCGTCCGTGCGCGCCGACCTCGCGAAATCACGCAGCCTGTCCGGCGTGCGGTGTGCTGAAAC
>CAZBBU010000288.1:0-2923 GCA_964489965.1 uncultured bacterium | reverse complement strand
TGAATAGGATGGTGACCGGCACCCCCAACAGGCTCGATTACTAGCTGGGCTTCTTCGTGAAACTCGGTGACGGCAGCGCGGACGTGAAACCCATCGCGCACCTTTACAAGGCGCAGGTGTACCAGCTGGCCGCCTACTTCGGTCTGCCGGACGTCATCCAGCAGCAGGAACCGACCACCGACACGTTCTCGTTGCCGCAATCGCAGGAGGAGTTCTACTTCTCCGTGCCGCACCGCACCATGGACCTGTGCCTGCTGGCTGTGAACAATGGCATCACGGCCGAGGACACGGCCGGTCAGACTGGACTTACGGTGGAACAGGTGGAACGCGTGTTCGATGACATCAAGGCCAAGCGGCGGGTGGCGGAGTACCTGCACGCCGCCCCGGTGACACTTGCGTGAAAGACATCGTCATCGTTGGTGCCGGCGGTTTCGGCCGTGAGGTCCTGCAGTACCTGAAGGACATTCACGGGCACGACCCCGTCAAGGGCTTCCTGGATGACAACCTCACAGAGATGGAACCGGCCTCGCTGGAACAGCAGATAATCGGCCGCATCAGCGATTACGCGCCGGCGCCAGACGAGTACTTCGCCCTGGCTATCGGCAATCCCGTACTGCGCTTCAAACTGGCCCGCGAACTCTCGGACCGCGGCGCGCAGTTCATCAGCGTCATCCACCCTCAGGCGTACATCGCCAGCTCTGCGACGCTGGGCAGCGGCTGCATCGTGGCACCTTTCGCCACCATCGGCGCCAACGCCGTGCTGGGCGATCACGTGGTGCTGACCTTCTACGCCAGCGTGGCGCATGACGCGATTGTTGGTGACGCCACGGCACTGTCGCCGCATTCCGTGGCCAACGGCGGCACCCGCCTGGGCGTCGCCTCGTTCCTCGGCACCGCCGCCATCGTGAACCCCACCAAGGTTATCGGCGACTTCGCCAAGGTGGCTGCCGGCAGCGTCGTCTACCGGGACGTTCCGCCGAAGTCGCTGGCCAGCGGCAATCCCGCGCGGTCCCGGCCGCTGCTGGGTGATTAGCGCGTGTGAGCGCCGCACCTGTGTTGCGGCAGTTCCCGCGCTAGGCTTTTGACTGTAATGACCGCTGTTCGACTCCTGAAGAATATTGGCCTGTTCATTGCGCTTGTCGTGGTGGTGGTGGCTTGTGGGACACCAGCCGAGGTGCCGCCGACCGATGCAACCATCCTTTCCTTCACCGCTACCGGCCTGGACAAGGGCGAGGGCCAATGGCAACTCGCCTGGAGCACTGAAGCAGCCGAGGTGACGCTGAACGGTGAAACCGTCAGTCAGTCAGGCAGTCGCGAGGTGGCGGCAACCGAGACTGAGTACACGCTGGTGGCCCGCAGCGGCGCGAAGAGCCAGACTGAATCCATAACCGTCGGCCCCATCACCGGCGTTTCCATCACAGACAACAGCGGACGCAGCTCGCCCTTCATGCTGGAGCCGGGTGACACCTTGCAGCTCCAGGCAAGCGTCGAAGCCAGTGCGGCCAGCGTTCCACCACTGCAGGCCGTCACTTGGCGTGTGGAGCCTGAAGGCATCCTGGAAGTTGACCAGTCCGGCCTCGTGACCGCTGTCGGACTTGGCGAGGCACAGGTGTTTGCCACCAGCCAGCAGTGGACCGGCCGCTACACCTTTGCACGTGTGAACAGCGTGATCATTCCCAGGATCCACTCGTTCAGCGCCACGCCTATGGCCAATGGTGCCGGCGAGTGGGAACTCAACTGGAACGCTGAAGCAGACACGGTCACCCTGAACGGCGGCGCGGTCACAGAGTCCGGCAGCCTGACAGTAAGCCCTGACACGGCCACCGATTATCAGTTGCTGGCAGTCAACGGCGACCTGGAGGCCGAAGACTCCATCACGCTCGCACCCGTGAGCGGCTTCAGCGTCACCGGCCTGCCGAAACCCGCGCTGGTGGGCCAGGCCGAGACCATCCGTTTCTCCGTGAGTGTGGTGGCCAGCGGGTCAGACGTACCCCCGGCCCAAGGCGTAGCCTTCGCCAGTAATGACAGCTCCGTTCTGAAGGTGAGTGCAGCGGGCGAGATCACCGGGGTCAGCCCGGGCACTGCATCGGTGGCCATCACCAGTGCACAGGACAGCACTGTCAGCCAATCATTCGCGGTTGAGGTTCTGGGTCCGGGCCTGTACGCACTGAGCGTCCCTGACGCCGCGGGCGGACTCGAGGCCGGCAGTGAGGTGGACCTGACCTGGCACGCGGTGGCGCTGAACAGCCTGACCGTAACGGAGCTGGCCGGAGGCGTCGCGGGCACACCCCAACAGATCCTGCCACCCGACATGGGCGAGCTGACCGTGACCGTGCCCAGCGATGAGGCCAGCGTCAACTACCGATTCAACTGGACGGACGTCAACGGCGTCAGCGGCAGCCGACTGGTCTGGCCTGCCGACTCTCGCGTGCTCGGCTGGGTATGCAGCAGGAATGACCAGGTTGTCACGTTCGATGATCCCAGGCTCGATACCCTTGTGCGCGACCTGTTCGATCTCGATCCCGGCGAGACCATACGTTGTGAGGATGTTCAGGAGACCTTCCCGGCAAATCCCAACGCGGACGGGCAGGAACAGACCAACGCCATACTGAACAACCTGTGCCAGTCCACTGAGGGCGAACCCGTCCTATCGCTGGAAGGCATCCAGCACCTGGTGAACCTTGTCCGGCTCGAACTCGAGTGCAACAACATCACTGACATCAGTCGCCTGGCCAGCATGACCGGGCTGGTCGAGATCAACTTCGATAACAACGAGATCACCGACGTGACGCCCCTGCACAACCTGTCCAACGTAGAGGTCCTGGGCGTTTACAACAACAACATCTCCAGTATCGAAGGCCTGGCCCGCATGACCAGCCTGCAGATTCACTCCCTGAGTGAGAACGCCGTCACGGACGTGTCG
>CAZBBU010000287.1:0-2925 GCA_964489965.1 uncultured bacterium | reverse complement strand
TCGGCAGCGCCGTGGGCATGGACAAGATCATGATGAAGACCGTACTCGGTGCGGCGGGCCTACCTCAGGTCAGCTGGCGTGGCCTCGACCGCAACGAGTGGCGCTCGGACCGCCAGACAGTGCTGGACAGCCTGTCCGGCAGCCGTTACCCGTTCTTCGTGAAGCCCGCGAACCTGGGCTCCAGCGTCGGCATCAGCAAGGTGACTTCAGACTCTGGAATCGTGCCGGCACTCGAGCTGGCCTTCCGGCTCGACCGGCGCGTGATAGTCGAAGAAGGAGTCAGCGGTGCGCGTGAACTCGAGGTCGGGGTGCTCGGCAACAGCCAGCCGGAGGCGAGCCCGGTCGGCGAGATCAGTTTCGCCTCGGAGTTCTACGATTACGACACCAAGTACGCAGAGGGCAGGGCCGAACTCAGCATCCCGGCTGAGTGCCCGCTTTCCTGGCTGACCAGTGCCGGCAGCTGGCACTGCGTGCCTTCCGCCAGTTGGACCTGAGGGGACTGGCCCGCGTGGACTTCTTCCTGACGCAGGACGGCAGCCTGCTGCTCAACGAGGTGAACACCATGCCCGGTTTCACCGTCACCAGCATGTACCCGCGCCTGTGGCAGGCGGCCGGCCTGAGCTATCCGCGACTGGTCGAACGGCTGGTGGAACTGGCGCTGGAACGCGACTGAGACCGCGATCAGCCGCCAGGCAGGTACTTGCTCCAGATGGGGTCGAGGTTGGGCAGAAGCCCGTAGGCGGTGGTGAACATGAAGCGCGGCGCCACCGGTTTGCGCAGCAGCACCATCCCGGCCTCCTCCGGCGTCCTGTCCCGCTTGCGGGCGTTGCAGGAACGGCAGCAGGCAACGACGTTCTCCCAGCTGGTGGGACCCTTGCGGCTGCGCGGCAGGACGTGGTCGAGAGTGAGGTCCGCTGCTGACACCCCGCAGTACTGACAGGTGCCGTTGTCACGCCGGAAGACGTTACGCCGGTTGAACGCCACCCGGGCACGGTGCGCCCTGCGCACGAAGCGCCTCAGCCTGATCACGCTGGGCACCGGGAACAGGCTGCTCGGGGTCCTCAGATACTGGCCGCTGTCCTCGACCCGGTCCGCCAGCTCATGCATCAGCAGAGCCACCGCACGCCTTACGGAACAGACATGCAGTGGCTCGTAACTTGCATTGAGGATGAGTACACGCGCCGACGTGAGGCTGGCGGCCCGCTGCCCGCTGGACGGATCCTGAGTTTTCTGTGCAGTGGCCTGAGCGGCGGCTCCTACCTCCCGGAATCACTAGCCCGCCCCGAATCGGTCAGGCCGGCGACCACCGTCAGGTGGTTGCGCGGCCGAATATCCAGGACAGCAGTGCGCTTATGATACTCAGAACGATCGCGGCAAGCAAGACGCCAAGGAAGCCGTCGGTCTCCATGGCCGGCGAGAGCCAGGCGACCAGGTACAGCACTATGGCGTTGATCACCAGGGTGAACAGGCCCAGCGTCAGTATGTTGATCGGCAGGGTGAGTATCAGCATTATCGGGCGGATGAGCGCGTTGACCAGACCCAGTATGAGCGCGGCGATGAGCACGCTGCCCAAGGTCATAGGGTTGAAACGGATCCCGATGCCCACCAGGGCGGTGAGCCACAGCGCCACAGCATTGAGTAACCAGGTGACAATAATATTCATAACCGGATGATACTCCCGCGCGTAGCGACGCAATTAGGCCCTGCACACGTTCTTCATTCAGGCGTTACCCTGTGCTGATGTCAGGGAGAGCAAAGTGAGCAAACCACGCATTCTGGGCGGAAGCGCCCGCGGCCGGGAGCTGCAGACACCCACGAGCGGTACCCGGCCGACGCCGGCGAAGCTGCGCGAGGCGGTCTTCAATTCGCTTCAGTTCCGCAGCGGGCGTTTCCTGGACCTGTTCGGAGGCTCCGGAGCGATGGGACTCGAAGCTGCCAGCCGCGGCTGGGAGGTGACCACCGTGGAACTCGCGCGCCGCGCCGCCGAAACGATCCGGGGCAACGCACGCCGGCTCGGCCTCTCAATCGACGTTGTGCAGGGCGACGCACTGGCCTACGCACGGGATCACGGCGACTTCGACGTGGTCTTCGCCTCGCCTCCCTACACGATGCCTGACCTGGCGGGCGTGTACCCTGCGATCGTTGCTGCAGGACCCGCGCGTTCCGGTGGGCTCTACCTGTTGCAGCACCCTGCGTCACTGCAGATAGACCCTGAGACCCTGCCGGATTGGGCCGCGCCGAGACTCCGCAGATACGGCAACAATTCCCTCACCGAGCTGGCCGTACCCCGCGTGCAGTGAGGTGGCGGCCCATCACCGGAACGTGAGCTGCACCGTGCTAACATGTTGCGGTGTTCACAGAGGCCGGTCATCAAGGCGCTCCGGCCAGGGTGCCGTTTGCAGCCGCCACACCGGCCGGCAGTACTGAAAGGTAGCAATGTTCGGATTCATCCAGAAAATGTTCGACAACAATGACCGGGAAGTCAAACGGCTGGAGAAAGAAGTCGTAGCCCGCGTAGCCGCGCTTGAAGAGGAAACCACCGCGATCGGGGACCTGGCGGCAGCTTTCATGGCGCTCAGGAAAGAGCACCTCGAAGGCGGAAAGAGCCTGGACGACCTGATGCCGCAGGCATTCGCGCTCGTGCGCGAGTCCGCACGGCGCAACCTTGGCCTCAGGCACTATGACGTGCAGATGATCGGCGGCGCCGCCCTGCACAACGGCCGCATCGCCGAGATGAAAACCGGTGAGGGCAAGACGCTCGTGGCCACGCTGGCCCTTGCGCTCAACGCGCTGTCCGGCAAGGGTGCCCACCTGGTCACCACCAACGACTACCTGGCGCGCACGGGCGCCGAATGGATGGGTCCCGTCTATCGCGGACTGGGCCTGAGCGTCGCTGTCATCGAGCACGGTTCCACGCCCGAGCAG
>CAZBBU010000286.1:0-2943 GCA_964489965.1 uncultured bacterium | reverse complement strand
CTGCTGCTGCGGAGCTCGGCGGAGGAAATCGATCGTCGTAGGCAGCCTCGCGGCTCAGTCCAGCGTCGATCAGCAGGTGCAGTACCCGTTGCGAGAACACCAGGCCATGCAGCAGGTCCATGTTGCGCCGCATGTTCTCCGGGTAGATGACCAGGTTCTTCAGCACCGAGTTCATGCGTCTGGTCATGTAGGCCGCGAGGGTGGTGCTGTCCGGCAGGATCACCCGTTCGACCGAAGAGTGGCTGATGTCACGCTCGTGCCACAGCGCCACGTTCTCCAGTGCTGCCTGCAGGTTGCTGCGGAGCAGCCTGGCGAGGCCACTCAGGTTCTCGGTGGCGATGGGGTTCTTCTTGTGGGGCATGCTTGAGGAGCCGGTCTGGCCCTTGGCGAAGCCTTCCTGCGCCTCGCGCACCTCGCTGCGCTGCATGTGCCTGATCTCCACGGCGATGCGTTCGATGCTGGTGCCCAGAATCGCCAGTGCGGAGAGCAGCTGGGCGTGCCGGTCACGGGCCACGGTCTGGTTGGTGACGGGATCCGGCTTGAGGCCCAGGGCGGCGGCTACGCGCTCCTCCAGTTGTGGTGGCACGTGGGCAAAGGTGCCGACTGAACCGGAGGTCATGATCACGGCGACGGCCTCGCGGGCGTCCCGGAGCCTGACCAGGTCCCGCTGGAGCGCCTGGTGGAAGTTCAGGAACTTGAGGCCCAGGGTCATCGGTTCGGCATGAATCCCATGGGTGCGGCCGATCACGGGCAGGTGCCGGTGCTGGGTGGCCAGCTCGCGCACGGTGGCCGTGAGCGCTTCCACGTCCCGCAGGATCAGATCCATGGCCTGCAGCAACAGCAGATTCTGGGCACTGTCAACCACATCCGTGCTGGTCAGCCCCCGGTGGATGTGGCGCGTGTCATCCCCGTAGCGTTCGGAAAGGGCGCGTGTGAAGGCAACGATGTCATGTCTGGTCACTGCCTCGAGTTCGGCAACGCGGTAGGCGAACGCCTCGTCGAGCGGTTCTTCCTCGAAGCGGCGCGTCAGCCGTGCGTGCGGCCCAGCAGGTACTTCACCGAGCTCCTCCCAGGCCAGCAGCGCGGCCATTTCCACTTTCAGCCACGCGCGGTAGCGGTTAGCCTCGCTCCAGAGTTCACGGAAATCTGCCGGGGAATAACGTTCGATCATGGCTGCAAGGTATCACGCCGTGCAGCCCGGGGCGCGGAGAGACAATTGCCGTCTGCAACGGGGGTTTAATGCCGAATGTCGTTTGCGCTGGACCCGCTGCGCGGGTTATGATGGCCTGTGCCATGAGAGTCCCGGGCTGCTTCAGCCGGGCATGCGCAAGCAGGCACACCACAACTCCGCAGTGATTCACCAGTCGGGAGCGCAGCCGCTGCCGCCCTCTTGTGCGGAGAGCGTGGTCTGGAGGAAGCTTTGAACGAAGGACAAGTCGTTCCGGTTCAGATAACCGACGAGATCAAGACAAGTTTCATCAATTACGCCATGTCCGTGATCGTGGACCGTGCCCTGCCGGACGTGCGCGATGGCCTGAAGCCCGTTCAGCGCCGCATCCTCTACGCGATGCACCAGGAGGGCCTCGCCTCCAACCGCAAGCACTCCAAGAGCGCCGGTGTGGTTGGTGAGGTCATCAAGAAGTACCACCCGCACGGTGATTCCGCGATTTATGACGCCATGGTCCGCATGGCACAGCCCTGGAACCTCCGCTACCCGCTGGTTGACGGGCAGGGCAACTACGGCTCGATCGACGGTGACCCGGCGGCAGCCTACCGCTACACCGAGGCCCGGCTGACTACCGTCGCCGAGGCGATGCTGCAGAACATCGACATGGAGACTGTCGATTTCAAGGAAAACTATGACGGCACCACGGTGGAGCCTGACGTACTGCCGGCAGCCATCCCCAACATGCTCGTCAACGGCGCAGCCGGCATCGCGGTGGGTATGGCCACCAACATCGCGCCGCACAACCTGACTGAGATCGTCAACGGCCTGGTGGCCATGATCGATGACCCCAACATCGACCTTGATGGCCTTATGCAGCACATCCAGGGGCCCGACTTCCCCACCGGCGGCGTCATAGACCGGACCGGCATCCGTGACGCCTTCGCCACCGGCCGGGGCAGCCTGCGGGTACGTGGCCGGGCGCGTTTCGAGGAGCGCAACGGCCGTATCAGCATCGTGGTCAGCGAGATCCCTTACCAGGTGAACAAGACCACCCTGATCCAGACGGCCGCCAGCCTGGTCCGCAACAAGAAGATCGAGGACATCAGCGCGCTGCGTGACGAGTCGGACAGGCAGGGCATGCGCATCGTCTTCGAGCTCAAGCGGGGTGCCCACCCGGAACTGGTGCTGAACCAGCTGTACAAATACACGCAGCTGCAGTCCACCTTCTCCGTGAACAACGTCTGCATCGTGGACCGCACGCCCAGGCTGCTGCCGCTGCGCGAAGTGCTGAGACTGTTCCTGGACCACCGCAGGGACGTGGTCACCCGCCGCACGAAGTTCGAGCTCAAGCGGGCCAAAGAACGCGCCCACGTGCTGGAAGGCTACCTGAAGGCACTGGACAACCTGGACGCCGTCATCGCCCTCATCCGCTCCAGCGCGGACGGCCCCAGCGCCAAGCGTGGCCTGATGGACACCTTCGACCTCAGTGACATCCAGGCCCAGGCCGTGCTGGACATGCGTCTGCAGCGCCTCACCGGACTGGAGCGCGAGAAGCTGCTGGAGGAATACCGCGAGGTCTCCGCGGAGATCGAACGTCTCACCATCATCCTGGGTGACAAGACGGAACTGTGGCGCGTGATCCGCGAGGAGCTGCTGGATATCCGCAAGCGCTTCGGAGACGAGCGTCGCAGCCAGATCGCTGACCACACGGATGACATCAACAAGGAAGACCTGATCGCTGAAGAGCAGATGGTCGTCACGCTGACCCGCGGCGG
>CAZBBU010000285.1:0-2947 GCA_964489965.1 uncultured bacterium | reverse complement strand
TCCGGCCCCGATCGAGAATCCCACCGGTGGGCCCAGTTTCAGGCCGAGTGCACCTGATGCGAACGACCTGGTGACGCTGAACGTGGCCGGAATGAGCACGGGTACCGGTGATCTCAGCAGCCTGGCGCTCGAGTCGGCCTTCACGGTCGTTGAGGACGGCGTGGTGAAGGGCATCACCGTGGAGGAGATCGGCGACGGTACCAGGGCGGCAGCCGACATAGCCTTCGTGCTGGACACCACCGGCAGCATGAGTTTCGCCATCGACTCGGTGAAGGACAGCATCATCGCCTTCGCTGATTTCCTGGATGACAGCGGGCTTGACGTGCGCCTGGGCAGCATCACCTACGGTGACGCCTTCGACACCTACACCGTCGGCAGCGGCAACCTGGGTGAAAGCCTCAATGGAGACGCCCCGCCATCATTCGACAGCTTTGCCAGGCCCAGCCTGACCCTGACCGGCGACCTGGGCGCCTTCCAGGCCTTCATCGCCGACCAGGATGCACGCGGTGGTGGCCTGTCGGCGGAGAACGGCCTCGGTGCCGTCGCCTTCGCCAGGCAGGCACTTGACTGGCGCGCCGGTGCACAGTGCATAATCATCGCCATCACTGACGTTTACTCGTGGTCTGAGGTGAATCCTGGTGACGGCATCCCCGCTGACAGCCGCTGGCATCCGCCCGCAGCGACCGACGTGATCGCCGATCTGAAGGGTAACTGCACCGTGCACGTCCTGTCACCGGAGTTCGGTTATGAACTCAGCGATGACATCTACGACATGGCCGATCTGACTGGTGCAGCGGGCACCGGTGGCACGTTCGTTCCGTTCGACAGCTTCGACACATTCGACCTCACGACCCTGCCGATCAGCGGTGTGCTGGCCTCCGGCCACCTGGTGACCTACCGGGCTACGGTCGACGGCGGCGAACACGAAGTACGCCTGGTGGTTGACGACGGCGAACTGCGTGGAGAGACAACCCGAACCCTGAGGTACTGAGGGAACAGGCAACCATTCGCACTTACCGTGGGACTGTCCTTTGGAGGCGGTCCCACGGTGTTTGACTTGCCGCTGATGGAGGTGATAATCTTACGTTCGCCTTGGCGCCAGTCGGGCGACACGGCCGGTACGGAGTGGCGCCGTAGCCAAGTGGTAAGGCAGAGGACTGCAAATCCTCGATTCACCGGTTCGAATCCGGTCGGCGCCTCCAACGCTTCAGCAGGTGGAGGCGGCAGCAGGAAACGCGAAGGCGCGTAGCTCAGGGGGAGAGCGCTACATTGACACTGTAGAGGTCGGCGGTTCAATCCCGCCCGCGCCTACCAAAGAGAAGAGGGAGTCCGATGATCGGGCTCCCTCTTTCTTTCGTTCCGCGTATGCCTTCAGCCGGTAACTTCGGTCAACCAGCTGCTGAACCTGACCGCTTCAAGGCCCAGGTCGTCATACAGTTTCGGCGGCAGGCCGACGTCACCCACGTAAAGCTGGCCGACGTGGCCGCCAGGCGGGGTACCGCGCTTGGGCAGTGCTACCGCCATGGTGTGGGTGGCCTCGACCACCGCACCCGGAGTGCTGCCGTCATCCACCGACATGCCGGTGGGCACATCCAGTGATACGACACAGCTGCCGCTCAGGTTGTTGATGACCGTGATCACGTCCAGGGTGCGTCCGCGTGGCGGGCCTTCCAGATGAGTCCCGATGGCAGCATCAACGACGCAGCTGAACTTCATCTTGGGCAGGCTGGTGCGGACGCGCACGCCCTCGAAATTCTCAAGCAGTTCCAGTTGCTCCCGCGGTGTGCCGGAATAGTTGCCCACTTCGTGGGTGGGAACCACCCAGATGCGGCGACCGCGGGCTGCCAGCATCCTGGCGGCTGCCAGCCCGCCACTGCCGTTATTGCCGCGACCGGCCACCACCAGGATGGGACCGTCCCCGCCGACGAGTTCAACAAGACCGGCCAGGTTGCGTCCGGTGTGCTCGATGAGCACCCGTTCGTCAAGTGCGTACTTGCCGGTGGCAAGCATTATGAGTTGTTGCATCTGCGCCGCGTTCACCTGCGGCAACTCGCTGAAGCTTACCTGTGGCAAAGTCACCTCAACCCCTCCCGCTCCCACTCAGTCCGCAGCCCCGTCAGCCAGGCTGGCTGTGCTGTACACGTTCTGCACGTCGTCAAGGTCTTCGAACGCCTCAAGGATGCGCAGCACCTTGGCGCTGTCCTCTTCGTCAAGCTCCACCGGCGTCTGCGGCAGCTTGGTGAGCTGACTGACCGACGGCTCGAAACCGCGCTGCTGCAGACCTTCAACCAGCGTGTAAAGCTCGGTTGGTGCCGTGTAGATGGTCAGTTCGCCGTCATCAAACTCCAGGTCTTCGGCACCAAGTTCAATGGCCAGGTCCTGCGCCTCATCCGGCGGATCAGCCAGCACTATGACTCCACGGCTGTCGAACTGCCAGGCGGTTGAGCCCGACATGTTGCCACCGTGCTTGCTGAAGACGTGCCTGACTTCCGCGGCGGTGCGGTTGCGGTTGTCGGTCAGCGCCTCAACCATGATGGCGACGCCGGCCGGGCCGTAACCCTCGTACACGACTTCCTCGAAGTTCTCGCCTTCGGTGCTGCCGAGTGCGCGTTCGATCGCACGCTCGATCGTGTCTGCCGTGACGTCATCCGTCTTGGCGGCGGCCAGCGCGTTCTTGAGCGCCAGGTTGGTGGCCGGATCCCCACTGCCGCCGCTGCGGACGGCCGTCTGGATGGCCCTGATGTGCTTGCTGATTGTCTTGCCGCGGGCGTTGTCGTTGGCCGCCTTCTTGCGTTTTATCTGCGACCACTTGCTGTGACCTGCCAAAATGTCCTCCCTGCCTGTTACAGGTAGCTCCCATTGTACCGCAAACAGGCAGGGGACGACTTTCGGACGCCGCGACCGGACCTGCTGCCGGTCTGTCTGATTCAGGCTCAGCGAACCTCGA
>CAZBBU010000284.1:0-2969 GCA_964489965.1 uncultured bacterium | reverse complement strand
GGCCTGGCTGACCCGAACGCGCTGCAGCACACGATCGCCGCCTCGCAGGCCTACGACTACGTCGGCATGCCCGAAGGCCGTTTCCACCTGTCGCAGGCGGTGCTGTACCTGGCGACCGCACCGAAGAGCAACAGCACCTTCGCGTTCTTCGACGCACTGAAGTCGGTCGAGCAGGAGCAGGAGAGCGAGGTGCCCAACCACCTGCGCGACGCCAGCCGCGACAGCGAAGGCTTCGGCCATGGCCAGGGCTACCTGTACCCGCACGCCTACCGCGACCACTGGGTGGCGCAGCAGTACCTGCCGGGACAGCTGCAGGGCAAGGTGTTCTACCAGCCCGGCGAACTTGGTCATGAGCGCGACATCCGCGAGCAGGTGGCCCGCCGGCGCGAGGCGCAGCTGGCCGCGATGCTGGAGCAGGACACGCTGGCGCCCCCCGAGGTGCTGACGATGGGGCCACCGGATCGGGCCCGTGACCGCTGGCTGCAGCGCACCGTGTCCGAGGCCGGCGCGCGGCTCGCGGAACTGCGCGACGACATGATGAAACGCGCGCGCCTGCAGCGGCACGAAGTGGTGCTGGACCTGGCGGCCGGCAGCGGCCTGCTCACCTGGGAGGCGCTGCGGCACGTGCCGGAAGGCCGGGTCTACGCCCGGGTGCACAGCGCCACCGATGAGGCGGCACTTAAGGAACGGGCGCAGGCGCTGCCTGAGCTGGACCAGCCGGTCGTGTTCCGAGGGGACGTACCTGACAAAGGCGTGCGCTTCGACGCGGTGCTCGGCCGCAGCGCCACTCCTGAGGAGCTGCCGTGGCTGTTCAGCATCATGCGTGAGAAGGGCCGACTGGTGCTGGCACTGCCCCTGGCCGCCGAAGCGCAGCGGCTCTATGCTCTGGTCAAGGACGCACCCGACTGGTGGCGCGAAGCCGAAGAAGAGCTTTACGCGCGACTGCAGCTGCCGGACGCCGCTGCCTGGCAGCGGGCGGCTGAGGAAGCCGGTTTCAGCAGCGTACGGGCACAGACACGGGTGCAGAGCACGAGGCAGCAGCTGTCAGCTGCCGCGCTGGACCGCTGGTTCCCCGCCGAAGCGGATCCGGAATCGTACGCCGGCAGGCTCAATCTCAGCAGTGAACAGCTGAGTGAAGCCGAGCGGCTGTTACGTACGGCAGCATTGGCTGGGCCGGTCAGCTGGCAGCAGACCCTGCTGCTCCTGTCCGCCGTCAGATACGACAGCGACCAATCGGAGTAACATGGCGGGCATGCGTCCCGCTCCCCTGTTCAGAAAAGTCGTGATCGCCGGTGTCGGCCTGATCGGTGGCTCGATCGGTCTGGGAGTGCGGCAGCGCTTCCTGGCCGAGAAGGTCGCGGGTCTGGACCCGGACCCCGAAGCGCTCGACGCCGCCCAGTGGACCGGAGTGATCGACGAGACGCACCTGGAGCCCGGCGAATGGCTGCGGGATGCGGATCTCGTCATCCTGGCCGCGCCGGTGCAGAGCCTGGTGGAGCTGGCCGAAGAGATCGAGCCGTTCCTTGGTGACGACACGATCGTCACCGACGTAGGCGGCGTGAAAGCCGAACTGGTCTGGAAACTCAGCCACCTGCGGTTCGTCGGCGGCCACCCGATGGCCGGCAGCGAACGGCCCGGCGTCGTGAACGCCGATGCCGCGCTGCTCGAGAACGCGGTCTGGGTGCTGACACCTGTGGCGGAAACCGATCCGGAGGCGTACGCACGGGTCGAGGAGTTCGTCAGCCAGCTGGGAGCCCGGCCACTGAAGGTCGAACCGGCCCAGCACGACCGCCTGGTCGCGGCCGTATCACACGTGCCGTACCTGACGGCACTGGCGCTCACCCAGCTGGTCGCCGAGGACGACGACCGGGACCTGATGATGCTGCTCGCCGCCGGTGGTTTCCGTGACCTGACCCGCGTGGCCAGCGGCAGCACCCGCATGAGCCGCGACATGGTGGTGGGCAACCATCACGCCGTGAAGAGCACCGCAGCCGAACTGGGCAGGCACCTGCAGGCGCTGATCGACCAGCTGGATGACCCCGAGGAGCTGCTTCGCACCGCCAACCGTGCCAAGCGCACCCGTGACAGCCTGCCGATCGTGCGCCGCAGCCTGTACCCGGCACGGTTCGAGATCACCATCGCGGTGCCGGACCAGCCCGGGCAGCTGGCGATAATCACCCAGGCGCTGGGCGAAGCCAAGGTCAACATCAAGGACATCGAGGTACTCGGCATCCGCGAGGCGGGCGGTGCCGTGCGCCTGGCGTTCGATGACGAGGACGGGATGCGGCGCGGCGTGATAGCTCTGCGTTCACGCGGTTATGAGATCCGCGGACGCGGCACCTGAACACGGTGCCGGCCAGATACCCAAACCTGAGGTAATAACAGCATAGGGCACAGTCAACCAGCCGCAACTGAGCCTACTATTATCGGGCAGTTACTCAGACGGAGGTAGTAAGATGCGCACGCTTCACGTGATAACGCTGATCCTGGTGATCGTCGGTGGTCTCAACTGGGGACTGGTTGGCCTGTTCGGCTTCGACCTGGTCGCAGCGATCGGAGGGGTCACCTTCGGGGAACGTACCGGTTTCACCAACGTGATCTACATCCTGGTGGCACTGTCCGCGCTCTACCAGATCGTCAACCTGTCTGGGCCGCCTGCGACGCAGCCCGTCCGGCGCTGAACAGCAGCCTCTCGGACGCAGCCGGGGCCGGGCACGGTCACCGGCTGCGTCTCACATTCAGCCCCGTTCGAACAGGGCAGCCATCCCCTGCCCACCGCCAACACACATGCTTATGACGCCGAAACGGGCCTCGCGGCGACCCATCTCAGCGAACAGGTCGGCGGCGATGCGCGCACCGGTCGCTCCCAGCGGATGGCCGATGGAGATCGCCCCGCCGTTCACGTTCAGCTTCTCATCAGGAATCCCCAGCTCCTGCTGGCTGTAGAACGCCTGGCTGGCGAACGCCTC
>CAZBBU010000283.1:0-2977 GCA_964489965.1 uncultured bacterium | reverse complement strand
CTCCACCGAAGTGGGCCGCATCATCCGGCAGCAGACCGCCGGCAGTGGCAAGAAACTCAGCCTGGAGCTGGGCGGCAAGAGCCCATCCATCGTGTTCGAGGACGCTGACATCGACGCCGCCATCGAGGGCCTGGTTGACGGCATCTGGCTGAACCAGGGCGAGGTCTGCTGCGCCGGCAGCCGCCTGCTGGTGCAGGAGGGCGTGGCGGAGGAGATGTACGCGCGCCTGCGTCGCCGCATGGCCAGCCTGCGGGTCGGCGATCCCCTGGACAAGGCCGTGGACATCGGTGCGCTCGTGGCACCGGTGCAGCTGGAGCGGATCGAGCGGCTGGTGGCACAGGGTCGCAGCGAGGGCGCAACCTGCTACCAGCCTGACCTTGACCTGCCTGAAGGCGGACTGTTCTACCCGCCCACCCTCTTCACGGACGTTGACCCCTCGGCGACCATCTCCCAGGTGGAGATATTCGGACCCGTACTGGTCTCGACCACCTTCCGCACTCCAGCGGAAGCACTGGAACTGGCCAACAACACCCGCTACGGTCTGGCTGCCTCAGTGTGGAGCCAGAACCTGGACCTGGCGCTTGACGTGGCCAGTCGCGTCAAGGCCGGTGTCGTCTGGGTGAACGGCAGCAACATGTTCGATGCTGCCGCCGGTTTCGGCGGCTACCGCGAAAGCGGCTTCGGACGTGAGGGTGGCCGCGAGGGCATGTTCGAGTACCTGGTGCCCGACTGGCAGCTGAAACCGGCCAGTCAGGTGCCGGCAGCCGATGACTTCCAGCCGGTGGCCACCACGACAGATGACCTGGCCGATGACGTGGCCGCGGTGGTCGACCGCCTGGGCGACGACCTGGATGACTACGACGACGGCTTCGGGGCGTTCGCCGCTGACTTCGGCGATGACGTTGAACCGATCGGCGAGCCGGAGCCGGTTGAGCCTGTCCCTGAACCGCCACGGGCAGCGGAGAACCGCAAGCCCGTTCTGCCCGGCATCGACTCCACGCCCAAGCTGTACATCGGCGGCCGTCAGGTGCGGGCCGACAGTGGTTACAGCTACGCGATAACCAGCCAGAACGGCAACTTCCTGGGTGAAGTCGGGCTCGGTAACCGCAAGGACATCCGCAACGCGGTGGAGGCCGCCCGCAAGTCGCCAGGCTGGAGCCGCGCAAGCGCCCATAACCGCGCCCAGGTGCTCTACTACCTTGCCGAGAACATGAGCCAGCGGGCCGATGAACTCGCCCGCTTCCTGGACAACATGGATGATCACGGCGAGGCCCGAGGCGCCCGCGAGGTCGAAGCAAGCATCAGGCGCATCTACACGTATGCAGCCTGGGCTGACAAGTATGACGGCCAGGTGCATGCCACGCCCTCCCGTAACGTGACCCTGGCGATGAACGAACCGTGGGGGGTGATGGGCGTAGTCGCGCCGAGCGACTTCGCGCTACTGGGTCTGCTCAGCCTGATCCTGCCGGCACTGGCGCTGGGAAACAGGGTTGTGGCCATACCGTCCTCACCGCGCGCCGCCATCATGGCGCCCCTCTACCAGCTGCTCGACACCAGTGACGTGCCTGCCGGCGCGGTCAACCTGGTCAGCGGCAACCGCGACGAACTCGCGAAGGTGCTGGCGCAGCATGATGACGTTGATGCGCTCTGGTACTGCGGTTCAAGGACGGGCGCCAAGACCGTGGAAGAGGAGAGCATCGGCAACCTCAAGGCCACCTGGGTGATCAGGAGCGCCGGCCGTGACTGGCTTGACCCTGCAGTCGGTGAAGGCCGTGAGTTCCTGCGCCGCGCCAGTCAGGTCAAGAACATCTGGGTGCCCTACGGGGAGTGAAGGGACTCAGGGTCTGAATCGGTCACGGTGCACGGTCCAGGCGATGCCGAGGACGAGCAGCGTGGAGATGAGGCTGGTGCCGCCGTATGACATCAGGGGCAAGGTGATGCCCGTGACCGGCGCCAGCCCGATGGCCACGCCGATGTTCACCAGGACCTGGAAGCCCACCATCACCGTGCTCCCGGTTATCAGCAGCACGTCACGGTCCTCGGGACAGTCCGCGGCCATGCTCAGCAGCCGCCAGAAAAGCAGTCCGTAAAGCGCCAGCAGCAGCAGCGCGGCGATCAGGCCGCCTTCCTCAGCCAGCACGGGGAAGATGAAGTCGTTGTGCTGCTCGGGTATGAATCCCAGCTGGGACTGGGTGCCCTGTTTGTAGCCTTTGCCGAACAGCCCGCCGGAACCGATGGCGATGCGGCTCTGCAGCACCTGGTAGCCGCTGCCAAGCGGGTCGGCCGCGGGATCCAGGAAGGTCAGCAGCCGTTGCTTCTGGTAGTCCGCCAGCTGCGGCCACACCAGGGTGGGTACGGCGACGCCCACCAGGATCACGGCGACCAGAAGTTGCTTCCAGGGCACGCCGCGGACCAGGATCATGCCGAGGCCGATGGCCAGCAGTATGAGTGCGCTGCCGAGGTCGGGTTCCAGCAACACGAGCCCCAGGGGCAGGGCGATCAGGAAGGCGGGCCTGAGGTAACTGACGAAGGTGCCGAGGGGACGGTTGTGCAACGCCTGCGCCAGCGCCAGGATCAGCGCGATCTTGGCGATCTCCGACGGCTGGAAACGGGGGAGGGGACCTAGTTTCAGCCAGGAGCGTGCGTTGTTCACTTCCTGGCCGATCAACATGGTGAGCAGCAGCAGGATGATCGACAGGATGTAGGCGGCCGGGGCAAGCTGCATGAGCCGTTGGCGTCCAAGGATCATGACCAGAGCCACCGCCACCACGCCCAGGCCGAGCGCCACGAGCTGCTGGCGCACGAGTGCCGGCGTACCCGCCGAGTTAAGCGTGATGAAGCCCAAGGCAACTATGGCCGCGGCTATGAAAGGCAGGAACCATTCTCTGGTCAAGTGAACACTCCGCTGGGCGGTGAGTCCCGCCCGGGCCAGTGTAACCACGCCCGGCCACGGTTCGGCAATCGGCTGTGAACGCTA
>CAZBBU010000282.1:0-2978 GCA_964489965.1 uncultured bacterium | reverse complement strand
TGATAGATGAGTCAGAGACGCGCCGCGGCAAGGTGGCAGCCTACAAGCGCTTCGGCAACTCTATCAGCGTGATGGCCGGCGACTACCTGCTCGCCAAGGTTCTGCGGGTTCTGGCCGGCAGCGGCAACCACGACTTCACGTTGCTGATCAGTGACGCGGCGGCCGAGATTGTCGCGGCCGAGATCCGCCAGTTCGAGCTGACGCTGCGCGATGAACAGCGCTCCTTCGACTCTTACCTTAAGGTGATCGACGGCAAGACTGCCGTCCTGATCAGCGCCGCTCTCGAGGGCGTGGCAATACTGGCCGGCGCCGCAATCGCCGAGCGTGAAGCCCTGCGAGAATTCGGCATGGCTTTCGGCCGGGCGTTTCAGCTGCAGGATGATTACCTGGACCTCCTCTCCGACCAGGACAGCCTGGGCAAACCGGTGGGAAGTGACCTGGCGGAAGGCAAGGCCACCTGGCCGGTACTGCTGCTGCTCAGCCAGGGTAACGCCGAGGCCGCGGCCATACTGGAGAGGCGGGCCGAACAACCAGGCGACGCCGAGCGGATGGCTGAGCTGCTTCGCAGTTCGGGTGCCGCTGAGGCGACCAAGGCCAGGATCAGGGAAGAGACAGACAGGGCCGCCGCCGCCCTCGCGATCTTCCCGGACTCGGCAGCAAAATCGGCGCTGCTGGAACTGGCGGCAGCCGAATCCGAGCGGATGGCCTGATGGCCGCAGCCCGCGCAAGTGACAGGAATGATGGTGCAGAAGTGAGCAACCAGGCAGGACAATTCGACCGGGACTCGGTGCTCGAGTTCTTCAACGCTCATCCCGAGCGGCCCTGGCATGAACAGGACGTGGCCCGCAAACTCGGTGTGACCGAACGCAGTGAGCTGCGCAGCCTGCTCGGTGAACTGACCGAAGAAGGACGGCTGATAAGGACCCGTCGCCGGACGTACGGCCTGCCGCAGGACATGAACCTGCTTGTGGGCAGGCTGCAGGTGACTTCCGGCGGCAACGGCTTCGTGATCCTTGACGAAGGCGGGGATGACCTGTTCGTGCCCGCAGACGAGCTTGGCGGTGGCTGGGACGGCGATAAGGTCGTGGCCCGGCCCGACGCTGGGCCCAGCGAGGGCAACCGCCAGAGCGCCGAGATCGTGCGGGTCCTGGAGCGCAAGCACAAACGGGTGGTGGGCACGCTGGAGTTCTCGCAGGGCTACGCCATTCTGCGGCCTGACAGCTCGCGCCTGGCGAAACGCATCCTGCTGACCCCGGATTCCGTGGGTGATTACCAGGCCGGCTCCAGGCTGGTGGCCACGCTCGTCTGGCCCGAGGATTCCGGCGAGTCCGAACCGTTCGGCACTGTCACCGACTACCTGGGTGAAGGCGACGATGCGGACATCGAAACGCGTGCCGTCATCATCAAGTTTGACCTGAAGGACGAGTTCGACCCGGAGACGGAGAAGGAAGCAGCCGCCGTCCCGCAGGAAGTCAGCGAGGCCGACCGCAAGGGCCGCCTTGACCTTCGTGACAAGACCACCTTCACCATCGACGGCGCGGACGCCAGGGACTTCGATGACGCCATCTCACTGGAGCGGCTGCGCGGCAAGAACCAGTCGGGACAGCTGCGCGTCGGCATCCACATAGCTGACGTGAGTCATTACGTCACCGAAGGCAGCGCGCTCGATAACGAGGCGCGTGACCGCGCCACCAGCGTCTACCTGCCCAACCGGGTCCTGCCCATGCTGCCCGAGGCACTCTCCAATGGCATCTGCTCTCTGGTCGAGGGTCAGGACCGCCTGGCCATGTCAGCGCTGCTGGATCTGGACCGGCAGGGCAAGGTGCACAACGTGAGCTTCAAGGCCACCGTCATCAAGAGTGACGCCCGGCTCACCTATGACGAGGTGCAGGCCTTCGCCGACGGCGATCGTCTGCCCATGGGCCGGCGCAAACTTGAGAAGGACATTAAAGTGCTGCTGGACCTTACGCAGGTCCTCAGGCGTCAGCGGTTCGAGAACGGGGCCCTGGACTTTGACCTGCCGGAAGCCAGGGTGGAGGTCGGCGAGGACGGCGAACTGGAAGTTCGTCCGGTACGCAGCAACCAGGCGCGCCAGCTGGTCGAGGAACTGATGCTGCTGGCCAACCGGCATGTTGCCGCTGAGATGGACAAGCGCAACATCCCGGCCCTGTACCGCGTGCACGAAGACCCGAACGAGGACCGGCTCGAGGCGTTGGTACGGGGCGTGGCCAGACTGGGTTACAACCTGAACCAGGATGACATCAAGCCGGCCGACCTGCAGCGGCTGCTTGGCGAGGTGGCCGGCAAACCCGAGGCCCAACTCGTCAACATGCTGGTGCTGCGCAGCCTCAAGCAGGCCCGCTACTCGCCGGAGAACCTGGGGCATTTCGGGCTTGGTTTTGAGAACTACCTGCACTTCACCAGCCCCATCAGGCGTTACCCGGACCTGGTAGTGCACCGCAGCATGCGTGCCTCGCTGCTGTCACGCCCCAAGAAGGGCGAGAAGGCCCGACTGGAATCAGAACTTCCGGCCCTCGCCGAACACACCAGCGAGAAGGAGCGCGCCGCTGAGGACGCCGAACGTGACCTGACCCGCTACTTCCATGCCAAGTGGGCTAAGGAGCACGTGGGCGAAGCCTTCACCGGTTCGGTCGTGGGCGTGACCAACTTCGGCATGTTCGTGGCCCTGCCCAACGGGGTCGAAGGCCTGCTGCACGTCAGCAACCTCGATGACGACTACTACATGTACTTCGAAGACTCACTCATGCTCATGGGCAAGCACACGCGCAAGAAGTTCCGGTTCGGCGATCGGGTCGAGATCAAGATCCTGAACAGCAGCCCCGCCAGCCGTCAGATCGACCTGATCCCGGCAGCGCAGGAGATGCCTGAAACGGACCGGGACGATGTCGCCAAGGCCGACACCACGGCCCAGGAGAAGCCGAAGAAGGGCAAGGAGCCTCGTCACCAGCCCAGTCAGC
>CAZBBU010000281.1:0-2996 GCA_964489965.1 uncultured bacterium | reverse complement strand
CTACTCTCGCAGGTCCAGCCGGGTTTTAATGCGGGTCATGAACAGACGGGCATTCAGGCCGTTGCTCCTGGCGCTGGCGGCCACCGGCAGCCTGGGACTGTCCAAGGCCGCTGCTCAGGAGGCAGCGGAGGCAGTGCCGGAAGAAATCCAGCTGGTTGCGGTACAGATGACCCTGGATCTGGCCGATTACTGGACTGAAGAGGCTTTCGAGGCCAAGATTCGCGAGCAGATGGAGGCTGTGGCCGCAGCCACCGATCCTGACCTCCCCACACTGGTGGTGTTCCCGGAAGACGTGGGCCTGATGCTGGTGGTGCAGGGAATGGAGGAGCGGCTTGCCGGCATCGATTCGATCGAAGAGGCGATCGGCACCGCGGTCCGCTCACAGTTGCTGCCGCTCGCCTGGACCAGGCTCATCCGCTGGAAGTCATGGGTTCCCGCATTGCTGTTGCGGAAGAACCAGGCGATGGCTGAGACATACTTCACCGTTTTCTCGAACATGGCCGCCGAGTACGGGGTGTACCTGGTCGCCGGCTCAGCCGTCCTGCCGCCGTACCTGATCGAGGATGGCACCGTGCAGTGGCAGCGTGGTCCGCAGCGGCATGTGGTGCACAACTCCTCCTACCTGTTCGGACCCGATGGCCAGGTGATCGGGCGGCAGGACAAGGTGGACCTGATCGCGCTGGAAACTGAAGAGGCACTGAGCCTCACACCGGGCAGCGTCGCCGACCTGCAGGTGTTCGACACGCCACTGGGAAAGATCGGCATCGCCATCTGTCTGGATGCCTTCTCCGACGAGATCGCCGCGCACCTGACCGACCTGGGCGCCCAGATTCTGGTGCAGCCATCAGCCAACCCGGCCGCCTGGGACGACTGGCAGCAGGAAGACTGGTTGCGCAGCTCACAACTGATGGTCGCCGGACACGGCCATTACGCCTACGCCATCAACCCCATGATGAACGGGCCGCTCTGGGACGTGGCCTTCTACGGCCAGTCGTCGATCGTGGCGCGGGGCGTGCCGGACAGCGGACTTGGCTACGCGGCAACCGGCAGTGACGAGGGTTTCATCAGCGTTGCGGAGACTGCGGATCAGGAAGAGATTCTGGTGGCGGTCGTGCCGCATCCGGACAGGTTGGACTGATGCACCCTGGCTGAACTCAGCTGCTGGCCAGCCACTTCCTGACGGCACGGCGGATCTCGTAGAGGTGACCAGCCTCGTGCTCCACCAGGTGGAAGACGATCCATTCCGGTGTGGCTGAATCGGGGTCCCCCTCCGGCGCCCGCACGGTGCGCCAGTCTGCCAGCGTCATGGGACTTATCTGCTGCAGGAAGCGGCTGCGGACCTCGGCGAGCAGTTCCAGGTGCTGCCCGATGGTTCTGCCGGGCACGTGAGTGAGCCGGCCGTGCCCATCCCAGTCATCAACGGGAAACAGTTCCTTGAAGTCGTCAGGAAGCCTGCCCAGCTGGATGTCGAAGTAAAGCCAGCCGGCTTCAACACTGGCGATGTGGTAGAGCAGTGTCCCCACCGAGTTGTCATCGCCGTCAGGACCACGCCAATCCAGGAAGTCCTGGCCGAAGCGCGCTCGCTCGATGCGTCCCATGGTGTTGAGGAGTCCAGAGCGCACTTCCTGCATCGCCCCCAGCCATGCACCCACGGCTTCGGCAGCCGCCGGATACGGTTCCAGGGTCCTGACAGTGCGTTCGTGTCCTTCAGCTGCGTCGGCCATGATGCTCACCTCCATGAAATCTGAGGTGATTGTGGCACACCGGTACGGTTCAGGATTCCGGCCCGGCGTTCCCGACTATCGAGATCCTGCCGTCGGTCTCAAGTATGGCCCACTTGACCTGTTCCAGTTCTTCCAGCCCAGCGTGGCGCACTTCAGCAAGTATCTCCGATGGTGTGACGCGTTCCTTGTCCAGGTTGTCGTAAAGGTAGCGACCCGCCTGAACCAGCACCGTGGGTCGGCCTTCCACGGCCTGTTCCACCCGGGGAAACCGGTAGCGCAAGTGTGAGCTCAGGAACACGATCAGCAGCAGAGTAGCCACGCCCGTCAGGCCGTTGATCAGGGAGAAGTCCTCACCGCCGGGTATGGCCTGGGCCGCGATCTCGGGAATCAGCAGCAGCGTCACCATGTCGATGGGTGACATGTCACTGAATTCGCGGCGGCCGATCACGCGCAGGCCGAACAGTACAAACAGGTAGAGGAGCGCTACCCTCACCACGGTATCCATCAGTGCCCGTCTCCCCTCATGGCAGCATCAGTGTTCCGAGTTCGGCACTTACCAACGCATCGTCTGCACGGGCCTGAATTACTCCCTCGTGCAGCCAGTACCGGTTGGCACGAAGTTCGATCCTCACGCTGCCGGTCTCACCGGGTGCCAGATCACCGGCGTCCAGCAGAAGTTGGGATTCATTGACGGAAGTCTCGGCCGGCATGAGCGTGAGGCCGGTGAAGGCGTCGAAGTAGTCACGCTCCAGGGCGATGACGACTCCGGTAAGTGGGGTGCTGCCGGTGTTGGTGACGTCCACCTGCATGTCCGTCGGTTTCAGGTAGCGCAGCGTCCTGGGATAGTCGATCGCCAGGCGCATGCCCTCAGTTTCCGCGACGGCACTGCCCCGCAGCGAGGTCAGGCCGGTCAGCGCAACGAGCGGCAGCAACAGCAGCAGCAGCAGTCCCGGCACCCGCTTGGCGGGAATCAGGAAGCGGCGCCGGTGACCGTCTTCGTCTGCCGACGTTCCCTCCAGTGGCAGTGAGTCTCTCATTTGCCGGCTCCCTTGCCGGCATTATCTGGCCGCAGCGCAGCTGGCGCTGTCAGCCACGTCGCTTTCTCGCCTGTGGTCAGGCCAGCATCATGAACAGCTTCTGGTATTCGGCCGGCGCGTCGGTTCCAGCCAGTCCCGGGTCAGCCAGACAGTCCTGCAGGGCGCTGCTGACCAGTACCACGCCGGCCCGGTTCAGTGCGCGGGAGGTGGCGGAAAGTTGCGTGACCACTTCGCG
>CAZBBU010000280.1:0-3006 GCA_964489965.1 uncultured bacterium | reverse complement strand
TGGCCGACGCCGTGGTGGACCTGGTTGAGAGCGGTGCCCCCCTGCGCGCCAACGACCTGCATGAGGTGGAGACGATACTGGACTCCAGCGCCCGATTCATAGTCAACCGCGCCTCGCTGAAACTGAAGCGCGCACTGCTGCGACCGGTCATAGCGAGACTGCGGGAGCTTTCCCCCGGCTAGCCCCAGCCCCCTTATGATGCGGGCCATGACTGAATGGATTGCAAGTGCCCAGGAAGAGATGCGCCGGCTGGGCCTCCCCGGCTGGCTGATCTACGATTTCCGAGGGCTGAACCGCATCGCCCGCGACTTCCTGAAACTGGGTCCGGGCATGCTCACCCGCCGCGTGTTCCTGTACGTGCCGGCCAGTGGCAGGCCGCAACTTCTGGTGCACGCCATCGAGAAGGGCTCGCTGGCCGCGGACCTGCCGGTGACCGTACGTGCCTACAGCAGCCACCAGAGCCTGGCAGCGGCGCTGCGCGAGATGCTGCCTGCAGGCAAGCTGGCCATGGAGTACTCGCCGGGCGCTGACATCCCCTACCTTTCCTTCGTTGACGCGGGCACCGTGGAGCTGCTGCGCGGACTGGGCGTGGAGCCGGTCAGCTCCGCCGACCTTCTGCAGGTGTTCAGCACCTGGTCGGCAGAGCAGCTGGAGGCGCACCGGACGGCGGCTGCCCACTGCATCGCCGCCAAGGACCAGGCTTACGCCTGGATCTCGGCGCGGCTGGCAGCCGGCGAGGAAGTGCGCGAAGCGCAGGTGCAGGACGTGGTGAGCGGCTACTTCGACGCACACGGCCTCGAGTACGACCACGCCGCCATCGTCGGCTTTGCCGCCAACGCCAGCGATCCCCACTACGCGCCCCAGCACGGCAGCGACCGGAAGCTGGAACCGGGTGACGCCATACTGGTCGACCTGTGGTGCAAATTGCCGGGTGCTGACAATCCGTACGCTGACATCACCTGGAGCGGCTGCTGGGGCGAGCCGGACCCCGAGCACGCACGCATGTTCGAGGTGGTGGCAACCGCCCGTGACCTGGGCGTCAAGTTCATACGGGACAGCGTCGCCCGCGGCGAGTATCCGCGCGGCTGTGACGTCGATGACGTGGTACGCGGGCACATCGCCGCCCACGGCTTCGGCGACTGGTTCAGCCACCGCACGGGCCACAGCATCGGGCTGGACTCCACTCACGGCTCGGCCGTGCACCTGGACAACTTCGAGACGCATGACAGCCGGCGCATCCTGCCGGGCGTGGCAGTGACCATCGAGCCGGGCATCTACCTGCCGCGCCATGGCGTGCGTACCGAAATCAACCTGTTCATGCACGAGGACGGACCGGAAGTGACCACGGACCTGCAGTTCGAGCTCATCCGGGTCGGTGACTGAGTGAGCCTGCCGCTGATCGTACTGGGTGATTTCGCCTGGGACGTGATGATCAGGACCAACACCAGGCTGCTGACGGGCGGTGACACTTACGGCGAGGTGATGCTCACACCCGGCGGTTCGGGCGCCAACGTGGCCGTCTGGGCGCAGCGCTGCGGCCTGGATACAGGTTTCGTGGGCAAGATCGGTCGGGACCGCATGGGGGAGCTGGCGGAGGAGGACCTGGCAGGGGAAGGTTTCCGG
Organism: uncultured bacterium; assembly: GCA_964489965.1. Lineage (GTDB taxonomy): Bacteria > Deinococcota > Deinococci > Deinococcales > Trueperaceae > CALDPK01. The sequence goes on along the minus strand of CAZBBU010000280.1, from coordinate 1,383 downwards.
GCCTGGCTCCTCAGGTCCGACAGCCAGCTGACCAGCAGCGTGGCCGTCTTCGTTGACGAGACGGGTGAACGCTCTATGGTCTCGGGCAAGGGCGCCGACCACTTCCTGCTGCCCAGTGAGCTGCCGCGTGAGGTGATAGAGGGTTGCGGCCACCTGCACCTGACTGCCTGGTCGTTCTTCACCGACCCGCCTCGCGGTGCGGCCCGCGAGGCTGCGCGTCTGGCGCGGGCGGCCGGGGTTCCCGTGTCACTTGATCCCGGTTCGTTCCAGCTGATCAGTGAGGTCGGGGTCGAGAAGTTCCTGGAGTTCACCACGGACCTGGATGTGAACGTGCTGCTGCCCAACTACGAAGAGGGCAATATTCTCTCCGGCGAGACCGAGCCGGAGAAGATCGCGGTCCGGCTGGCGGAGCTGTACCCGGGTGCCCTGATCATGCTGAAACTGGATGCCGACGGAGCCCTGCTGCATGGTGGTGGGAGGTCCGTGCGGGTGCCGCCTTCGCCCGGCCAGTTGCTTGACGCCACCGGGGCTGGTGACGCCTTCGCCGGTGCCTTCCTGTCGCGTTACCTGCGGGGCGTGGGGACGCTGGAGGCAGCCGCCTTCGCCACCAAGGTATCCGCCTGGGTGATCGAGCGGTTGGGTGCGCGTCCCAAGGGTGACTGGCCCCTGAACTGAAGGGTCGCTCAGCGGCCCAGGATCTCCAGGGCCAGGTCGGGCCGGTCGGTGATTATGGCGTCAGCACCAAGCTCGAAGAGACGTTCCATCTCGGCGGCATCGTTGATGGTCCACACTTCCAGCCGCACGTTTCGCTCATGCAGTCCGCGGGCAAAGATTCCGTTCACCACGGGAATGCTGCCCTGCTTCACCGGCACCTGGAAGGCGGCGGCCTGAAAACTGGTCGCGCGGCCCAGGCCCAGCAGGTTCAGCAGCAGGAAGTCGCGCACTTCCGTTGGCCCGGCCGAGGTGGCCACTTCCGGACACAGCTCGCGGAACTCCCGCAGGTTGTCCTGGATGAAGGACGCCACCATCACGCTCTCCTGCCGGCCTGTTTCGCGGATCAGGTCGCAGGTGGCCGCAGGCACCCTCTCATCATCCGCCTTCATGTCGATGTTCACACCCTGCCCGGGGAACGCTCCCAGCACCTCGCGGAGCGTCGGTACCTCGAGGCCCTGGCCGCGGTAGGGATGGTCACCGTCCGGGCCGGCCCAGTTGGCGGCCGCGTCCAGCTGCCGGAGTTCAGCCAGCGTCATGGAGTCGACCCGGCCACTTCCGTCGGTGGTCCGGTCCACGGTGTCGTCGTGAATGACCACCAGCACGCCGTCCTCAGTCATCTGCGTGTCCAGCTCAAGCACGTCCACTCCGAGCTCGGCGGAGTTGGTGAAA
>CAZBBU010000279.1:0-3029 GCA_964489965.1 uncultured bacterium | reverse complement strand
GACACGACCGATGAGGTGGTGGCGGCAGCGCGCAGCCTGCTCACCGGCCGTACTTCCTGGATCGTCGCCACCAGCGCTGCGGCGGCGGAATGGCCCGAGGGAGTGATGCGTTCGGTGCTGGTGACCAGGGACGATCATGAGGTTCTGGAGCACCCGAAGCTGAACTCGGCGGTGAAGGGTACGGGTGACATGTTCACCGCCGGTATCACGCGCGGACTGCTCGAAGGACTGAGTCTGAGCCAGGCGGCCAGGGCGGCCGCGGAGCGCGTGGCCCTGGCACTCGCTGACAGCATCGCCGCTGACAGCGAAGAGCTGGTCATGCGGCGCAACTGGTAACCAGTGCCTGCGTTGCAGTTAACGGGCCTGGCCCAGGTAGGCGCTGCGGACCTCGTCATTGTCCTGCAGTTCCGCGGCGGTGCCTGACACGCGGATATTGCCCGTCTCGATCACGTAGGCCATGTCGGCGATCCTGAGTGCCTGCCGGGCGTTCTGCTCCACCAGCAGCACGGAGACGCCGCGGCGGTTGACTTCCTGGATGGTACGGAAGATCTCCCTGACCAGCATCGGGGCCAGGCCGAGCGATGGTTCGTCCAGCAGCAGCAGCTTCGGCGAGGCCATGAGGGCACGCCCGATGGCCAGCATCTGCTGTTCGCCACCCGAAAGCGTGCCGGCCAGCTGATTCCTGCGCTCCAGCAGCCTGGGGAAGAGGTCGTAGGCTTCCTCACGCGCCCGCTTCACTTCCGCGGGTCTGGCGCGGTTCACGAAGCCTCCCAGGGTCAGGTTCTCCTCCACCGTCAGGGTGGGGAACACCCGCCGTCCTTCGGGGCAATGTGCGATACCCAGGGCCACGATTGCGTGCGCCGGCAGCCTGGTGATGTCCTTGCCGTTGAACCTGATGCTGCCCGCCCGGGCCGGCTTGAGACCCGAGATGGCCCGCAGGGTGGTGGTCTTGCCGGCTCCATTGCCGCCCAGCAGGGTGGTGTTGCCGCCCTCTGCCACCTGCAGGCTGATGCCCTTCACGGCGTCACGCTGGCCGTAGGCGATGCTGACGTTGTCCAGTTCCAGCAGAGCCATCCTAGACCGCCTCCTCCGGCTCGTCTTCTTCATCCACGCCCAGGTAGGCTTCGATCACGCGTTCGTTGCCCTGCACTTCCGTCGGGGTGCCTTCACCGATCTTGCGGCCGTTGTCGAGTACCGTCACGTGGTCGGCGATCTCCATGACCAGGCCCATGTCGTGCTCGATCAGCAGCACCGTGATACCGGAATCACGGATGGCGCGCACCAGGCCGATCAGTTCCTCCGTCTCATTCGGGTTCAGACCGGCGGCAGGTTCGTCCAGCACCAGCAGACGCGGTTCCAGCGCCAGCGCCCGCGCGATCTCCAGGCGCCGCTGGTCACCGTGCGCCAGCGAGCCCGCCGTGGTGTCACTCTGGGCTGACAGGCCCATCTGCGCCAGGCAGCGCTCCGCCACCTCGTACACCTTCTGTTCCTCGCGCCGTTGCGCGGGAGTGCGGAAGATGGAGCTGAGCACCCCGGCGTGCGAGCGGCTGTGCTGGCCTGAGACCACGTTCTCGAGGGCGCTCATCGGCTGGAACAGCCGGATGTTCTGGAAGGTACGGCCCACGCCCATGGCGGCGATGACGTGCTGCTTGAGGTTGGTGATGGGCTTGCCGTCGAACTCGATGCTGCCGCCGTCGGCGCGGTACACGCCGGTGATCACGTTGAAGACGGTGGTCTTGCCGGCACCGTTGGGACCAATGAGGCTGGTGATGGAACCTTCCTGCACCGTGAAGTCCAGGTTGTCCACGGCCGTCAGGCCGCCGAAGCGTTTGCTGAGTCCACGCGTCTGCAGCAGCGTCATTCCGGCTCACCCGCCTCTGCGGTGGTCGCCTTGAGGCGCCGGGCCCAACGGCGGCTGGGCCAGAGGCCCTGGGGCCTGAAGAGCATCATCAGCACCATCGCCGCACCGAAGAACAGCATGCGGTACTCCACGAAGCCGCGCAGCACCTCGGGCAGGATCATCAGCGCGCCCGCAGCCACGATGATGCCCGGGATGGAACCCATGCCGCCCAGGATGACGATGGCGAACAGGATCACGGATTCGGAGAAGGTGAAGCTCTCGGGGGAGATGATGCGCATCTTGGCGGCGTACAGTGTGCCGGCCGCACCGGCCAGCGCTGCGCCCAGGGTGAAGGCGAGCAGTTTGGCGTTGCGGACGTTGATGCCCATGGCGGCCGCCGCGATCTCGTCCTCACGGACGTAGTTCCAGGCGCGGCCGATGCGTGAGTTCTGCAGGCGGACCAGCACGATGATGAGCAGGACGATGAAGCCCCAGATCAGCCAGTAGAAGTCGGTGGGGGTGCGCACTGTCCAGCCGAAGATGTTGATGCGCTCCATGACGAGCAGGCCGTTGGGCCCGCCGGTCAGCCCGAACGGGTTGTTGATCAGGGCGATACGGACGATCTCGTTTATGCCGATCGTGACGATCAGCAGGTAGTCGCCACGCAGGTGGATTATCGGTGCGGTAAGTATCCAGCCGACCAGTCCGGCGGCGATGGCGCTGACGGGCAGGAGCCAGATGATGGGGATCCCGGGGTTGCTGGCCAGTATCGCCGTGGTGTAGGCGCCGATGCCGAAGAAGGCCGAGTGGCCGATCGAGATCTGACCGGTGAAGCCGGTGATCAGGTTGAGGCCGGTGACGGCGATGGCGAGGATGATCGCGTCGGTCAGCAGCCCGAGGCTGGGGCGGTCGGCGGTGAGCCCGCGCCAGAGCAGGAACGCTGCGAACGAGCCGAACAGGAGCAGTTGGCCCAGCCGGTGGGGGAGCGAGCCACGCTCGACGACGCGGGGTGTCCGGACGTCAGCCATCACACTCGCTCCACACGCTCGGACCCGAACAGGCCGCCGGGTCGGAACAGCAGGACCACCAGGATGATCGCCAATGACACGGTGAACACCATGTCGCCGCCGAGGAACCCGACGTAGCCGATGATGAGGGCCTTGAGCACGCCGAGAATCAGGCCGCCGAC
>CAZBBU010000278.1:0-3033 GCA_964489965.1 uncultured bacterium | reverse complement strand
GGTCGGCGCCTTCGTATCTTATTTCCTGTTCAGCAACACCCCTTACTCGCTTCCGGGCGCGGTTCTGGCCTCCGGATTCATCACCTTCGGCGTCATGTTCGTGGCCACCCTGTGGCGCGGCCACAGGATGACGCACCCGCTGATCCTGTCGATCGGCGCGCTGTCGCTGGTTGCTTTCACATTCGTCCTGACCATGACCAGCCTGAGTTGGATCCCGGCGATGCTGATGGCCATGCTGGTGACCGGATCGGTCGGCGTGGCGATCGACCGGATCGCTTACCGGCCACTGCGTGGTGCGCCCCGCATGTCACTGCTCATCACCGCCATCGCGGTATCGATCTTCCTGCAGAACTTCGGCCTGCTGGCCTTCTCGCAGAGGCAGACCGCGTACCGGCCTGACACCATGTGGACCGACCGGCTTCAGTTTGACGTCCTGGGCGAGACCGTCTTCACCTCTGACCAGAGAATCCGGGTGCCCGTTCTGCTCATCGTTCTGGTTACGGGCCTGCATCTCTACATCACCCGCACCCGCATCGGCAGGGCCATGCGCGCCACCGCTCAGGATCCTGAGACCGCCGAGATGATGGGGGTGAACGTGAACCGGGTCATCGCCACGGTCTTCTTCATAGGGGCGGTCCTGGCCGCGGCTGCGGGCGTCCTCTGGGGGTTGAACTACGGCAGTCTGAACCAGCCGGCGGTGTTCGGCCTGCTGCCGGGCATCAAGGCCTTCGCCGCGGCCGTCATCGGCGGCATCGGCAGCCTGCCCGGCGCGGTCATAGGTGGCGTGCTTCTCGGCTTCCTGGAGAACTTCCTGACGGCACTGTTCCCCCGTACCGCTGATTTCGCGGGTATCACCGAGTACAAGGACACCTTCGCCTTCATCGCGCTGATCCTCATCCTGCTGGTCCGTCCGAGCGGGCTGGTGGGCGAGGACCTGTCGGAGAAAGTCTGATGCCGGATCCGAAACGGAACCGCAACCGCGTCCTCACCATCCTGGGCCTGGGCGTGGTGGCCCTGCTGCTGTACCTGGTTGACAGTTCCGGTTCCAGCAAGCTCGTGCAGGCGTTCGCGCTGTTCTCGATCTGGGGCATCGCCGCCGTGAGCCTGAACCTGGTGAACGGCGTGACCGGCATACTTTCACTCGGTCAGCACGGTTTCATGCTCGTGGGCGGTTACGTGACCGCACTGCTGGTGCTGCCGGTCGAGAGCCGCGCGCAGATCATCCAGAGCGGGCGCAGTTCCATGACGGAGGAGACGCTGCAGCTCAGCATCGCCAACTTCTTCAACCTGATCGGCCTGGACGCGCTGGCCGCCCCCGAGTACCTGTGGTTGCAGTTCATCATGGCCCTGTTCGTGGGCGGCCTGGCCGCTGCCTTCTTCGGGTTGCTGGTCGGCATCCCAAGCCTGCGCCTGCGCGGTGATTACCTGGCTATCGTGACCCTCGGCTTCGGGGAGATCATCCGCCTGCTGGCAGCCACCAGCATGTTCTCCCCGTACACGAACGGCGCGCTCGGTTTCGCGGGCGTCCCGTCCGAGTTCGGCAAGAGCGTCTGGTGGACCACTGCGATCCTGAGCCTGACCGTGTTCGTGATGGCGCGGCTGAAGTACAGCAGTTACGGACGGGCGCTGCAGGGAATCCGGGAGGACGAGATAGCCGCCTCGGCCATGGGCGTGAACCTGGCTTACAGCAAGATCCTGGCCTTCGTCCTTACGGCTTTCTTCGCCGGTGTGGCCGGGGGCCTGTGGGTGTCCTGGATCGGTACGGCCAGGGTGGACCAGTTCCTGTTCACGCTGATGTTCTTCCTGCTGGTGGCCGTGTCCGTCGGTGGCACGGGCTCCATCACCGGGGTTCTGGTCGGTACCGCGCTCGTGGTCTTCGTCCGTCAGTACGGCGACCCGCTCGAGGAGACCTACGCGCTCACAACCTGGGTCAGGAGCGGCGGGCTGGTGCTGCTGGCGGCCGGGGTGATGACGTACCTGTACCGCGCCTTCCGCCGGATGAGACCCGTGTTCAGCCCCGCGGTGTGGGTGCCACTGCTGCTGGGAGTGCTGGCGCTTGCCGTCTCCTACGCGGGTCCGGGCTTCGGCTGGCTGGAAGGAACCTTCCGTGGCTTCGGGCTGCGCGCCATCCTGCTGAGCGTGTTGCTGGTCGTGATCATGATCTTCAGGCCGGAAGGCATCTTCGGCAGGACCGAGTTCAGTTGGGCTGCCGTGTTCCGCGAGCGCCGCGACCGGCCAACGGAGGAGGAACGCGCCCAGGACGCATGGCTCAGCAACCGTAAGCTGGGGAGCAACCTGACTGGAGACGAAGCTCAGGAGGAGCGCGAGTAATGCTTGAGATCACGAACCTCAACAAGTCGTTCGGCGGTCTGAAGGCCACCACGGACCTGAGTTTCAGCGTGAACGAAGGCGAGATCGTGTCTGTGATCGGCCCCAACGGCGCCGGCAAGACCACGCTGTTCAACCAGATCACCGGGGTTTACCGTCCCGATTCGGGTGACATCCGCTTCGAAGGCAGATCACTCATCGGCCGCAAGCCCAGCCAGATCGTGCACGATGGCGTCGCCAGGACCTTCCAGAACCTGCGGCTGTTCAACAACCTGACCGTACTGGAGAACGTCATGGTGTCGCAGCACCACAAGCTGCGCAGCAACTGGCTCAGCGCGGTGCTGCGCACGCCGGGCTACATGCGACAGGAGCGTGCCTCCTATGAGTACGCTCTGGACAAGCTGTCGTTCTTCGGGCCACGCCTGATGTCCTTCCGCCTGCACCAGCCGGTGTACGTCCTCAGTTACGCCAACCGGCGCCGCACCGAGATGGCCAGGGCGATGGCCACCGGCGCCCGCCTGCTGCTGCTGGACGAACCGTCGGCCGGCATGAACCCGAGCGAGACCGCGGAGATCACACGCATCATCAAGCGCATGCGCGATGAGGCGGGCTACACCATCCTCCTGGTGGAGCACAAGATGAACCTGGTGGGTGAGATCAGTGACCGGGTGATCGTCCTCGATTACGGCCAGAAGATCGCCGAGG
>CAZBBU010000277.1:0-3036 GCA_964489965.1 uncultured bacterium | reverse complement strand
CAGCACGGGGCGAGCAACGCACCGGGCATGCCGGGGATGATGGCGCAGATGCGCGGCTCCCAGGCGGACCACATGGAGGGAAGGATGCAGGACAGTAACGGAATGCACGGCCTGGAGGAACTTACGGGCGCTGAGTTCGACCAGGCGTTCATGGCGATGATGATCGCCCATCACCAGGGTGCCATCGAAATGGCCGACTGGGTACTGGAGCACGGCAGTGACCCCCAGGTGCTTGAAGCCGCCAGTGCCATCAAGGCCGCCCAAGACCCCGAAATCCAGCAGATGACCACCTGGCTTCAGGACTGGTACGCAACCGAACCCGACAGCACCTGGATGCAGATGATGGACTCGGACACACAGTCAATGATGAACGCCATGACAGCCGCAAATGACCCTGACACAGCCTTCCTGGCCGAGATGATCCACCACCACCAGGGCGCTATCGACATGGCGCAACTCGCGCTGCAGCACGCGGACCAACAGGAACTCCGCGACCTCGCACGCGACATCATCATCATGCAAGCCGGCGAGATCCACCAGTTCCAGACGTGGCTGAACACCGGAACCGAGTGAACAGCCACCCGGTAACGCAATGAATCACCGTTGCTGATGACCTCCCGGGAGGCGCAGCCCACCTTCGCCACCCAGACCAAACCGGGCCACTGCCTCTAACTGCGGTGGCCCGGTTCCGCCGTGGAGACGGCCGGTCACACGTCAGGACCGTGCCACACAATGAGGGCTGGCCGGGAAGTGTGCCGGTCAGCCCTCCTGTTCTGCTTCATATGCTTCCGCGCTAATACTCTACGGTAATTGACTTCTTAAGCGGCAATGGCCGAGAGCAGCTCCTCGCATGCACGTTCGCAGGAGCGGCAGGCATCCGCGCACACTCGGCAGTGCTCCATGTGACCCGCGTGCTTCTCGCACTCAGCAGCGCAAGTGGCGCACGCCTGCCGGCAGGCCTCCAGCTGGGCGCGCAGCACACCCCAGTCCGCCTCAGTCTGCCGCGAGAGCATCTCACCCGTCGCCAGGCACGCCGTCTTGCAGTCCTCATTCAGACGGATGCACTTTACAAGCTCCTGAACATTGGATTCACCAAGGCAGGCATCCGCACATGACGTACACGCCTGCGCACAGGCAAAGCACTCTTCAATACACCTGGCAAGCACCGCCGCGTCCACCTCGGGCTGACGGGGATGGGTGCTCAACATCTCACTCGCTCGGAACATAATCGCCTCCTCAACAGGCATGCGGCAACGCACGTAAGATCACAATCCGTGCCGCCTGGCAGTTCAGGCAGAGTAGAGCGGTTCAATCAGAAAAACCTGGCTCCGGGCTACTGCAGCGCTTCGCCACGATTCGAGTGAACGCCGCCTATCTGGATAGACATCTCGCTCAGGCTGCGCCGCGAGCACCCAGAAAGTCCTTGACGAGGCCAAGGCTCTCATCGGTGATACGCATCGACTCCGCGCCGTCGCTCACGCGCGCAGTGAGTGCACGCATGGCGTCAATGGTCTCCGGCACCACGATCGCCTGGTTGTCAACCTGGTAGCTGTAATAAAGCTCGTTACCGTCAACAGTGAGGACATCCTCCCAGAGGGCCACCTCCCACATGTCACCCCTCGGCCGGTGAAGGTCCCGCATCAACTCGATAGTGCTGTTGAACGCCACAATCCCGTCTCCCATGCGCATCAACGCAACCCTCGGCGCGGCCCTGAAGGCATCAAGCACCTCATCCCTGCTTGCCTCACGGGTCAGCTCGACAATCCAGAAGTGACCGTGACCCTGGGTGTGCGACGCCTTCGCAGCAATCGTCACCACGTCCAACTCCGGCATGACGGTACGCGCATCGGGCCCCTGATGGCTTGGAATGACGCGCTCGGGAACGACGGTATTCATGATGCCCGTGTGATCGGACTCCCAGGGATCCGTTGCGCGGCGCACCAGCACACCCCTTGCCTTCTTAAGCAGGCAGGCGTCGTGCAAGGCAGCCAAGGTGCGCACCGTGGCAGTTGTGTTGCAGGAAACAACCCGCGTGGCGTCACGACCCAAGGCCGACGCGTAATTCGCCTGCGCCACAAACGAATGGCCGGTCACGTCATGCATCTCACCACCCTGGAGCGCAGCCTTCACGCCCGCCCGCCGGTACAGTTCCAGGTTCCTGGCGCCAATGCCCTTGGGAGTGCAGTCAGCGACCACGTCAACCTGCTCAAGAAGCGTGCCCAGCTCACCAGCCACCGCAATTCCGGCGGTCTCCATATCCTTGGCACTGTCGCTCTCTGACGCGTAAACGGGAATACCTTGGGTCGCGGCCGTCTGAATGCGGTAGTCGGAGCCGACGTCACTCACTCCCACCAGCTCCATGTCCGGCTGCTGTCGCACCGCGTCAGCAATGCGCTTGCCGATCACTCCATAACCGTTGACCGCTACCCGTATTCTTCCGTTGCTTGCCATATCTCTACTTCCTTTCCGGGCTTAAGCCCGCATACGCGCCGTGAGCAAATCTTCCTTGCGTTCGTCGCCAACGATGACTCGACTGAACCTGCGCTGGAATGGACCCGTGGGCCTCTATACTGGGGCTACTAAGGGGATGAAAACGCACCGAAACATGACAGCAGTCAAGTCGCAACGGCGGCGCAACGTGCTCTGGTGGCTGTCCGGACTCCTCATCGTAGTGGGCGTGATTGCGAACGTGATGGTGTGGTTTCGTCCATTCGATGCCCGTCTCGAATACCCGACTTATCCGGCAACAGTCATCTCCGCGGGAGAAGTGCTCTACCAGGCCAGCTGCAGCAGTTGTCACGGAGCGGAGGGCGAAGGCAACCCCGCTGCGAACGTGCCTGCACTCGATGCCTCCATGCACGCCTGGCACCACGCCGACAGCTTCTACGCAAGCCAGATCCGGACGGGCGGCATAAGAATGCCCGCAATCGCTCCCGAATGGAGCGACGAGGAAGTCACAGCAGTACTGGCCTACGTCAAACAGTGGTGGGAGCCGCGACAACGCGCATTTCAGCATGAAGTCTCGCTCAACAACCC
>CAZBBU010000276.1:0-3038 GCA_964489965.1 uncultured bacterium | reverse complement strand
GCCGAAAATGATCACCAGCGTCAGCGGACGGTACATCGCGTTGCTGATGGCCAGGAAGGGAAGCAGCCAGATCAGGCCGATGCCCAGAGTGAGCACCGCCACGAAGGACAATGCCACCCCCAGGGCGATCCAGCCCAGGACGGGACCCGGGTTGCTGGCTACCATCGCCAGGCTGGCGAGCATCGCCTGACCGGCACCCAGGTCCCGGTCCACGATGAAGTAGGCGGTGAACGTCAGCAGTACGCCGACCACCAGCCACAGCAGCTGGCCCAGCAGTGAGGGCAAGGGATACACGAGCAGGGACAGGCCCGTGGTTATGAGCCCATAGGTCAGGAAGCGGGTCGCGAAGCGGGTGCCGCTCAGGACCATCCCGCCATCGATGGCCTCGCCACGGGCCCGCCGCAGGGCCATCAGGGCGAAACCGCCCAGGATGGGACTGGAGATCGCTGCGCCCAGCAGGCTTACCGTGAGGCTGTTCAGCAGCGTTGGCGGGTCAAGTGGCGAGCCGGGGCTCACGATGTAGGAGAGCATGACCGCCAGCAGGTTGGCCATGGCAAGCAGCAGGACCCCGAACAGGATGGCCGTCTTGCTGCCCTTGACGAGTCGCCAGGAGGCAGCAAGCATCTCGCGCAACTGCACGGTCCGGAAGGTCGGCGGCACCTGCGGCACCTCAGTCCCGGTTCAGTCGCGGATCAAGGGCGTCACGGGCGGCGTCGCCAAGCAGGTTGAAGCCGATCACGGACAGGAAGATCGCCAGGCCCGGGGCGATCGACAGCCAGGGAGCCACGCGGAAACGGTCGAAGCCATCCGAGATCATCACGCCCCACTCGGCCGCGGGCGGCTGCGCACCCAGACCCAGGAAGCCCAGTGCCGCCACGTCCAGGATGGCGGTGCCCACGGACATCGTCACCTGTACCAGCAGGGGCGAGAGGCTGTTGGGCAGGATGTGGCCCAGCACGATGCGTGGTGAGCGCGAGCCCATGGCCCGGGCGGCCTGCACGTAATCACTCTCGCGCAGCGAGAGCGTAACCGAACGCATGATCCTGATGTAGATGGGTATCTGCGTGATGCTGATGGCTATCAGTGAGTTGGTGAGGCTGGGGCCCAGCACCGCCACGATCGATATGGCCAGCAGGATGCCCGGGAAAGCCAGCAGGATGTCGATGAGCCAGACGATGGCCATGTCCACCTTGCCGCCCGCGTAACCCGCGATGAGTCCCAGCAGAGTGCCCACGCTCATGGCCATGGCCACTGCGATCAGGCCGACGCGCAGACTGATCCGGCCGCCATACAGCACGCGCTGCAGCAGGTCACGGCCCTGGGCATCCGTCCCCAGCGGGTAGGAGCCGCGGGTCAGTTCGCGCGCCTCCAGATCACTGCCGCTGAGGAACAGGGTGGGCGGGATGTTGCGGGCCCTCAGGTTCGACCGCAGGGGATCACCGGGCCGCAGCACCGGAGCCAGCAACGCGCTGAGGATGAACAGCAGGATGATCGCCAGGCCCAGCAGGCCGGTCGGGTGGCGCAGGAGGCGCCTGAGGGCGTCACGGCCCAGTGAGCTGGTCCTGGTTGATTGGGAGGCTGCTACGACATCGCTCATGTGTACTGGATCCTGGGGTCGATGAGGCTGTAGGAAAGGTCGACAAGCAGGTTGACGACCACGAATACGAACGCCACGAACAGCACGCCGCCCTGGATCACAGGGTAGTCGCGGCTGGCAATCGCCTGGTACACCCAGCGGCCGATGCCGGGCCAGGCGAACACCGTCTCGGTCAGGATGGCACCCGATAGCAGGGTGCCGAAACTGAGGCCGATGATGGTGATCACGGGCAGCAGGGCGTTACGCAGGGCGTGCTTGCGCGTCACCACCTTCCTGGGAAGCCCCTTGGCGCGGGCAGTGCGGATGTAATCCTGCCCCAGCACTTCGAGCATGGATGAGCGGGTCATGCGGACCACGATCGCCAGCGGGATGGTGCCCACTGCGATCGCCGGCATGATCAGGTGCTTGAGGGCATCCAGAACGAAGTTCCAGCGGCCCTGCAGGATGCCGTCGATCACGTAAAGGCCGGTGATGTTGTTAAGGTCCATGGTCACGCTGATGCGTCCGCTCGAGGGCAGCCAGCCCAGGTTCACGGCGAATATGTATATGAAGATGATGCCGAGCCAGAACACTGGGAAGGACACGCCGGCCAAGGCGATGACCGTGACGGTCGTATCGACAAGGGTGCCGCGCCGAAGCGCCGCGATCACCCCCAGCGGAATGCCGGCCAGCACCGCGAAGATCATGGCGAAAACGGCCAGTTCCAGGGTGGCGGGGAAGCGTTGCAGCAACCCGTCGCTCACCGGAATGAAGGAAAATATGGAACGTCCGAAGTCAAGCCTAAGGGCGCTGCCCATGAAACCGAAATACTGTGAATCGAAGAGGCCACTGATGCCCGACTCCGAAACGGCGTCGAAGTTGAAGAACATCGGGCGGTTAAGGCCCAGGTCTTCGCGCAGGCGCTCCCGGTCAGCCGGAGAAGAGCGCTCCCCGAGCATGATGGTGGCTGGATCGCCAGGCACCAGGCGCGGGATCATGAAGACCAGGAGGCTGACTCCGAAGAGAACGGGAATCAGGCCAAGGATGCGGCGAACTGCATATGCAAACAATCAGATACCCCGGGTGGGAGAGGAAGGCGCGGTGGGAGAGGAATGTCTCCCACCGCGTTCAGGAACCGCTGGTCAGTCCTTGGTGATGGTGTTGAACGGAACGGTGCTGCCGAGGGCGTTCGGGTAGAAGCCGTCGATGTTGTTGCGCACACCGTTGAGGGTGCTCGGGTTGACGAGCGGCATCGCCGGCAGGTCGTCGTGCAGCGTCTGGGCGATCAGCTGGTAGAGCAGCTCGCGCTCTTCGAGCGTGCCGGCCTGCTGTGCGTCCGAGATCAGCTGGAACAGGCGGGGGTTGTCGTAACCGAAGCCCTGTGCGTTCGCAGCGTTGAAGAACGACGAGATGAAGTTGTCCGGATCAGCGAAGTCCGCGCTCCAGCCGAGCATGTAGATGG
>CAZBBU010000275.1:0-3044 GCA_964489965.1 uncultured bacterium | reverse complement strand
CGGCACGCTGGGCTTCCGCCACCACGTGAAGGCTCAGCGTGGTCTTTCCGCCCGACTCCGGTCCGTAGATCTCGATTATGCGGCCGCGGGGAACGCCGCCCACTCCCAGCGCCAGGTCAACGCTCATGCTGCCGGTGCTGATGACGCCGTGGTTCAGCGTGCGTACGTCATCGCCCAGGCGCATGATGGCGCCCTTGCCGAACTGTTTCTCAATGTTGGAAAGGGTGGCGTTGAGTGCTTTAAGTTTCGCGTCCATGATGGCCTCCGCCCAATGGAACCCGGCAGGAGCCAGGCGAGTGGTATCGCCTTAAATCTTAAGGTGTCAGCCGTGTGATTGCAAGTACTGGCGGGGTTACTGCCCGTTCAGAACAGGCAATTACCCCGCCCCGGTGGCGCTCAGCCGGCCAGGTAACCGCCTGCTTCCAGTGCCAGGTCCGCTACCCGCCGGCGCAGGCCGATCAGGTCCACTCCGTGGTCAGACAACAGCGCGGCCACCGCCGGTGCCTGGGCAGCGCCGGAGGGAACGCGCCTCAGCGCCTCCGCAGCCAGGGGCCTGGAACGGTCGACGGCCTGGAAAGCCGCGAGCCGGGCCAGGTCAGCAGCATGTGTGGGCGCCGAAGGCGCCAGTGCCCGCAGCAGGGCCGACTCGGCCAGGTAGGTGTGCGCGATCATGTCAGCCACCCGGCCCATCACTTCCTGCTCCTCTTCCACGTTCTGCATCCAGGCCATCACGGCGCTGCCCGCCACCACCAGGGTGGCACGCTTGAGGTTCTGGATGGCCACGTCGGCGGCGCGCAGATGCTCCGGCAGCGACTCATCTGCCGTCACGGGACCGCCAGCCATCGCCTGCTGGACGGCGGACATCAGGTCAACCTTGCCCTTCATGGCGCGCTTCAGGAGCTGTCCGGAGGTCAGCAGCCGGTTGATCTCGTTGGTGCCCTCGAAGATCCGGTTGATGCGCGAGTTGCGGTAGGCAGCCTCGACCGGGTACTCGGCCGAGAAGCCGTTGCCACCGAATATCTGCAGGGTCTCGTCGATGATGTCATCCAGGATCTCGGAGCCGTGCACCTTGATGAACGAGTACTCGACCACGTACTCGTCAAGGCCCGCCAGCACCTCGGCCGGATCGCCCGTGCCCTCCAGGCGACGGTCAAGGTCACCCGTCATGCGGTACACGGCGCTCTCGAGCGCGAAGGTGTCCGCCTGCATGTTGCCCAGCTTCTCCTTGATCAGGCCGAAGGTGCCGATGGGCACGCCGAACTGTTCCCGCTCCTGCGCGTAACGGCTGGCCAGTTTCAGCATCTGCCTGGCACCGCCGATGGCACCGGCGGCCAGCTTCAGCCTGCCGATGTTGAGGATGGAGAAGGCTATGTGATGCCCCTTGCCGGGCGTGCCGAGCAGGTTTGCCTTGGGGATCCGGGCGTTCTCGAGGATGACCCGCATGGTGGAGGAGCCCTTGATGCCCATCTTCTGTTCCTCGGCGCCCAGGCTGAGGCCGGGAGTGTCCCGTTCGACGAGGAAGGCAGTGAAACCGTGGTCCTGCAGCTGGGCGAACACCGTGAACAGGTCGGCGAAGCCGGCGTTGGAGATCCACATCTTGCTGCCGTTCAGGACGTACTCGTCACCGTCTGGGACCGCGGTGGTGCGCGCCGCGCGGGAGTCGGAGCCGGAGGTGTCCTCGGTCAGGCAGTAGGCCGCCACGTACTCGCCGCTGGCCAGTCCGGGCAGGTAACGCTGCTTCTGCTCCTCGGTTCCGAAGTAGACGAGCGGCAGGGTGCCGATGCCCACGTGGGCGTTGAAGGTGACGTTGAAGGAGCCGGTCTGCGCCAGTTTCTCGGTGACCAGCATCGAGGCCGTTTTGCTCTGGGCCAGGCCACCGTACTCCTCTGGCACGTCCAGCGCGAGCAGGCCCAGTTCACCAGCCTTGGCCAGCAGCTCCCGGGACTTCATGTAGTCCAGCGACTCGATCTCCTCGGCCACCGGATCGTACTCACGTTCCACGAACTGGCTCGCCGTGCGCGCGAACAGCCTCAGTTCCTCGCTGAAGTTCTCGGGCGTCTGCACTGCAGCCGGATCACTTCGCCCCACCAGAAATGCTCCGCCTGCAGGCGCCCTGACTACGTCACTCATTTCGCTCCAAACTGCGACCCGCAAGCCTTCACGGAGGTCGCGACAACAAAAGATTTTTCAGTACCCGAATCATAGTCCACCGCCACTCGGCTGCACAACAGCCGCTCAAGCGGCTATCCTTGGCGATGTGAACAAGAACAGCCTGCTGCCCGTGATCACGGCCGCCCTGCTGGCGCTGGTGCTTGCCGCCTGCAGAACCACCTTCAGCGATGCCCAGGAATGCCTGCTGAACCCGGCAGTGGCTGTGAGTTCCCTGCCGCCTGCGACCAGCTACACGGGTAACGTGCTGGTCGGCTACCAGCCGGCACCCGCCCTGATGAGCCAGTCGCTCCAGGCGAACCTGCGCAGCGTCCAGGCCGCCGGACTGCAGGCAGCGCACGGGCTTGAGCTGCTTGAGGCGCGCAGCGGCCTGCTGCCTGACGTGCTGCGCACCCATGGCGACCCGCTGGCGACGGCTGAGCGGCTCCAGGATGACCCGCGGGTGGCCTGGGCCGTGGCGGACTTCACGCTGCAGACGTTGCAGACCGTGAACTGCCATGACGAGCAGTGGAACCTGAGTGGCTTCGGCGTGCCGGAAGCGTGGGGCGACGGTCCCGGCCGGCACGATGTGGTGGTGGCGGTGATCGATTCCGGTATCGACGTGGACCACGTCGAACTGCGGGACGCCATGCTGCCAGGCTTCAACTTCTGGGACATGACCAGTGACCCCCGACCCGTCCTGGAGATCGACACGCACGGAACCCACGTGGCCGGCATCATCGCCGCCCGCGGGCACAAGGACGTGACGGGCGTGGCGGGCTTCCCTGACAGGATCAAGGTGCTGCCCATCCGCATCTTCAATGACAATGCCACCAGCGCCAGCTTCGACGACCTGGTGCTGGCCCTGGCCTGGGCGGCCGGCGAGTCCGTGCCCG
>CAZBBU010000274.1:1249-3053 GCA_964489965.1 uncultured bacterium | reverse complement strand
GCGCCTCCTCGCTGCCCTCGAGCAGGACGTTGACGCCCAGGTCCAGCACCCCGGGCGCTATGGAACCGGTCCAGTAACCAAGTGCCGGTGACTGCGCCAGGGTGGTGCCGCCCAGCAGCAGGACAGCTGCTGCCACGATCCTATGAACGAGTCTGGTGGTATTCATGCCCTGAGCGTAGCAACCGCCCGGGCGTCAGTTGGTAGTCGGGCACCCGTGCAACTGCGGGGCACATGGCCCTGACCATGCACCCCGCGGGCTGTTGCTCACGATGTCCGGCTCAGGGAATCGTGTAGCTCACCAGCTCCATGCGCGTGCCGTCCTCGGAGGTGGTCAACACCATGCCGATGCCTTCAACCAGCCAGCTGCTGCTCGTGGTTTCGACCGTGAACGGCACTGACATGCCCATCATCTCGGTGACGCTGGTCACGGTGCTGTCCGCGTTGAGCAACAGGGCGTTGAACGTACCTGCAGGCACCGTCACGGATTCCATCGACTCCACGCTGGAGTCCGTGGTCACGGTCATGGTCATTGTCGCGGCGATGCCTTCCATGGTCATCTCCGTGCGCATGACGGTCTCGCTGCTCCAGGTCTGGCCCACGCTCAGGTCGTTCGGGTAAGTGATCCCGTCCGCGCTGACGATCTCCATCTCGACGTCCTCGGGCAGCATCGACTCCATGGAAGCCATGCTGAGCACGCCCTCTTCGTCACACACGTATTTGATATCCATGGGTTCAGTTCCGCTCACCTCGATGCGCATGGTGAAGCTGTCCGCGTCAAGCGCCACTACCGATTGTGTGTAGGTTGAGCCGTCGCTGCTGTTGTACGTCCAGCTGGCACCTTCGGCGATCGGGTAGAACGGGTTGTCCATGCATGCCAGGGCGCTGCCGCCCACCAACAAGGCTGCCGTGCAGGCCAGGCTGCGGCTGATTGCTGACATTCGCTTCATTCAATGCCTCCCTCTTGGACGCGCCGCTTCATGCTGGCCGCAGTCCATGCTGAACCCGATTATTCTCCCGCACCGTCAACTCAGCGTCAAAACCCGTTCAGGCGGGTGTTCTCAGTCTTGAGGCCACCTTGCCGAGCGCCTGCTCCACGTCACTCTGCAGGTCGGCCGCATCCTCGATGCCTATGGACAGGCGCACCAGCGCTTCGGTCACTCCCAGCCGTTCGCGATCCTCCTGCGCCACCAGCTGGTGGGTGGTACTGGCCGGATGACTGGCGAGCGAGCAGACGTCGCCCAGCGACACCGCCTGGATGAAGAGTTTCAGGTTATCGAGGAACACCTCGGCTGACTCGCGGCCGCCCTTCAGTTCCAGCGACACCATCGCGCCGAAGTCCGCCATCTGTCGGCTGGCTACGGCGTGCCCCGGGTGGTTCTCATGGCCTGGATAATGGACCTTCTCCACCAGTTCGTGGCCCGCCAGGTAGTCTGCCAGCACCCGCGTGTTGGCGCACTGACGTTCCATGCGCAACGCCAGCGTCTTGAGCCCACGGAGCAACAGGTGGCTCTCGAGCCGGCCCAGGCTTCCGCCCAGGTGGCGCAAGCCTTCCATGCGGACGCGGGTCATGAGCTCCCCGGAACCTACCGCGACGCCGCCCATGGCATCGCCATGGCCACTCAGGTACTTGGTGGCGGAATGCACCACCACGTCAATGCCCAGCTCCAGCGGCCGGGTCAGGTAGGGCGTGCTGAAGGTGTTGTCAACCACGGAAAGCGCTCCGTGGGCGCGGCATAACCGGCCGACCTGCTGCAGGTCGTGAATGCTGAGCGTGGGGTTGGTGGGCGACTCGGCGTAGACCATG
>CAZBBU010000274.1:0-1239 GCA_964489965.1 uncultured bacterium | reverse complement strand
CTCGAGCTCGGAATCGTCGATGTGGCGGGCTGTAACGCCCAGGCGCGGCAACTCCGTGGTGAAAAGCGCCTCCGTGCCACCGTACAGCGGACCCAGGAGCAGCACCTCGTCCCCCGGTTCGAGCAGCGTCAGCAGCACCGAGCTGATGGCGGCCATACCGGAGCTGAAAGCCACGGCTGCCTCGCCGCCCTCCAGGTCAGCCATGGTTTCCTCAAAGCGGCTGGACGTCGGGTTGCCAATCCGGCTGTAGACGTAGCCCTGCTCGTCACCTTTGAACAGGTCGGCTCCGCGCTGAAAGCTGCCGTAAGCGAAGGTTGAGGTCTGGTAGATTGGGGTGATGTGCGCTCCCGTAAGCGGATCCGGCATGTCTGAGTGCACGGCCCGGGTCGCGACGCGCGCCTTGTTTTCCTTCATATGAGAACTCCTTTGAATGGAGTTTAGCCCGTCCACGGACAGCAGATATGCTGTCTGGATTCCACATCCTGTGGCACGATATACCCTACTATTTTTCCCATGGCCGAAATTTTCACGGGTGACGCACTCATGGCCCTGCTCACGTTGACCGTAATGGAAATCGTGCTGGGCATCGACAACATCGTCTTCATCTCCATCCTGAGCGGCAAGCTTCCCGAGGAACAGCGAGCGCGCGCCCGTGTTCTCGGCCTGGGTGCGGCGATGATCAGCCGCATCGCGCTGCTGTTCGCCATCAGCTGGGTCATCGGTCTCACGGCCCCACTCTTCACCGTCTTCGACTTCACCTTCTCAGGGCGTGACCTGATCCTGCTCGGCGGGGGCCTGTTCCTGCTCTACAAGGCCACCACCGAGATACACCACCGCCTGGAGGGTGAGCAGGCTCACGAGAATCAGAACGGCAGGGTGGCCACCTTCGGTGGGGTGCTGCTGCAGATACTGGTACTTGACCTGGTGTTCTCGCTGGACTCGGTGATCACGGCCGTGGGCATGGCTGATCAGCTGTGGGTCATGATCACCGCGGTCGTGGTCTCGGTCGGCGTGATGATGCTGGGCGCCACCAGCATCTCGGAGTTCGTGGAGGCGCACCCGACCGTGAAGATGCTGGCGCTCAGCTTCCTGCTCCTGATCGGTGTTTCCCTGGTGGCAGAGGGCCTGGGGCAGCACATTCCCAAGGGCTACATCTACTTCGCGATGGCGTTCTCGGTGCTGGTGGAGGTGCTCAACCTGCGGGTTGCGGCTCTCAAGAACCGCAAGCGTGATCCGGTG
>CAZBBU010000273.1:0-3058 GCA_964489965.1 uncultured bacterium | reverse complement strand
GCTGCAGTTGCCGGAGAACGAGCCGGGTTCTTCGATAAGGCCCGGCAAGGTGAACCCGACGCAGGCCGAGGCGCTGACCATGGTCTGCGCCCAGGTGGTGGGCAACGACGCGACCATCACCATCGCCGGCAGCCACGGGCACTTCCAGCTGAACGTGTTCATGCCGGTGATGATCCACAACCTGCTGGAATCCGCCAACCTGCTGGCGGACGCCTGCACCAGCTTCAGGGACAACTGCGTCACGGGCATCACTGCCCGCGAGAAGAACATCAGGCATCACGTGTCCAACAGCCTGATGCTGGTGACCGCGCTCAACAGCCGCATCGGTTACTACAAGGCAGCCGAGATCGCGCAGCTGGCGCACCGTGAGGACCTGTCCCTCAAGGAAGCCGCGCTCAGGCTTGGTTACCTGAGCGCGGAAGAGTTTGACGAGGCTGTGGTGCCCGAGCGTATGGTCTAGCGCTCGTCGATCAGCTCGGCGTCAGGCGGGTACCACAGGAGGTCATCGGCGCTCAGTCCGCTGTCGAACACCACCTGGTCGAGTTCTATGGACAGCATCGGGTCGCCGCCTGAGGTGCGCAGGTCGATGCGCTGGGGGAACCAGCCGTCCTGCAGCGCGACGACCGTGGCACTGGCGATGTTGGCGTCCGGATCCAGGTTGGTCAGTTCCAGTTCGGTGGCGGGCCCGTTGTCCGTGTCCACCGTGCCCACGACCTCCGTCTGCCAGCCCGCGAAGAGGCTGGCCAGGTCCAGTGTCAGTTCGAAACTGCCCTCGGAATCGCCGGCAAGCGGGCCGTACGCCTGCGGGTCGTCAGCGTCGTAGACGACTATCTGGTTGGTCAGGTAGTTGTAGTTGTACAGCTCTTCGGGTGTGACGATGATGAAGTTGTCAGCCAACGCATCAGGCTGGATGATGAAGAGGCGCAGCAGGCCCTCCTGCGGCATCGCTTCCACCTCGAGCTCCAGCTGGTAGACGGTGCCGTCCGAACCCAGCATCTGGCCGGTGACCAGGAAGCTGGCGTCACTGGTTGCGTCCAGCGTCTCCTGCATGCCGCTGATGATCTGGTCGGCGGTCGGTTCCTGCGCAGAGGCGACTGCACCGGCGAGCAGTGCCGCGCTGATGGTGAGGATACGGCCGATCGTGGCTGGTGGCTTGGTCATGCCCCAATGATAAACGGCCGTTCCCCGGTCATATACGCCGGAATTCATGAAGGGCGGTTAACGTTTCGCGGTTCCGGGAGTTTGCATGAAGGATTCTTAAGTTTGGGCACATTTCCATAGCTGCCAAACTGCTAGGCTCCATGCATGAAAGGAGTTACAACCATGCGCAAGCTCGTAAGTCTCGCAGTGCTTCTGTTTGTAACCGCAACCTTCGCCCAGAACGTGATCATCAACCCCCAGGGAATCGTCGTCAATCCCAACCCCAGTTTCGAGGTTGACGTCCGCCTGAACAAGGGCGGTGACGCTCCCAGCTATCAGATCGGTGAGAACATCAGCATCTCTGCGACCGTGAACGCCGACGCCTACGTTTACCTCTTCAACGTCCGTTCTGACGGCGAGATAGTGCAGATCCTGCCCAACGAGCTCGATGACGCCGGCCGCAGCAACTTCCTGCGTGCGGGCCAGACCAAGACCTTCCCGCCCCCCGACGCCAACTACACCTTCCAGATTGACGGCCCCACCGGTCTCGACAAGGTGATCGCAGTGGCCAGCCGTGAGCAGCTGAGCACCCGCACGCTCGTGAACTTCACGCAGGGCGATGCCATCTACAGCTCGAACCTCGGCGAGAGCGGCTTCGCTTCCGCGCTGAGCATCATCGTCAACCCGCTGCCCCAGGGCAACTGGGTCACCGATACCGCCCACTTCTGGGTCGGCAGCCCACCCAGCCAGCCCACCACCGGCACCCTGCGTGTGGAATCGAGCCCCAGTGGCGCGGCGGCTTACGTGAACGGGAACTTCGTCGGCTACACCCCGCTGACCTACACCGCCCGTGGCGGCAGCTACGACCTTCAGGTGCAGCTGAGCGGCTACGAGACCTTCAGTCAGCGTGTCAGCATCAACAACGGCCAGCAGACCGGCATTCATGCCGACCTGCGTGCCGTGCGCCAGACCGGTGTCGTCTCCTTCCACAGCAACCCCAACCGCGCCGCGGTGTATGTGAACGGCAACTACCTCGGCACCACGCCCCTGAACAACCAGGAGCTTGAGGCCGGCAACCACACCGTCCGTTTCGAACTGCAGGGTTACGACTCGGCAACCGTCAACTTCAACGTAAGCGCCAACAGCCGGCAGACCATCGACGGCAGCCTTACCGCCCAGATGGGCAGCCTGCGCATCCGTGCCAACGTCGGCGGCGCACAGGTTTACCTGGACGGCGTGCACCAGGGCACCATTCCCAACGGCAGTGGCATCCTGGAACTCACCGGTCTGAACCCCGGCACCTACGAACTGACCGTGGTGGCCCCCGGCTTCAGCACCCACAGCAGCACCGTCCGCATCAACGCGGGCAGCAGCTCAGAAGTGCGGGTACAGCAGCAGCGCCGCTGAACCCGTAACAGAACCGCAACCTGAGTACCGGGCTGCAGCTGAGATAGAATCGGCTGCAGCCCATGTCGATTGTCGATCCATCCAACAACAGGGTCACGGCAGTGGTCCTGGCGGGCGGTGACGCCACTGACCGGCTGGCACGCCACCAGGGCGTGGCCAGCAAAGCTCACGTCACGGTAGGTGGCCAGAGCCTGGCGCAGTTGGTACTCACAGCCCTGCGCTCTGCCCGGTCCGTTGACAGCATCGTCTTCGTGGGCGATCCGCCAGCCGACCTGACTCAGGCCCCGGATTACTCACTGCCTGCCGGCCAGCAGTTCTCGGATTCCGTGGCCCTGGGATTCGGTGCGGCCATGGCCGTGGCGCCAGGCACGCCCTTGTTGCTCTGCACCTGCGACCTGCCATGGCTAACGGGCCCGGCGCTCGACCGCTTCGTAAGTCAGTCCGGGCACGACCTCAACTACCCGATCATCCGCCGCGAGCTGTCACTGAAGACGTTTCCCGGGCAGCAGCG
>CAZBBU010000272.1:0-3069 GCA_964489965.1 uncultured bacterium | reverse complement strand
GGAGGCAAGATCACGCTGATCGACGCAGGCGTGTTCGAAGGTCTGGACGCCGCCCTGATGTTCCATGGCGGCAACCGCACGATGGTGACGCGCGGATCGCTGGCGGCCACGCGCGTCACGATGAAGTTCTTCGGCAAGGCAGCCCACGCGGCTTCGTACCCGCACACGGGCATCAACGCGCTCGATGCGTGCATCCAGACGTTCAACGCCATCAACGCCCTGCGCCAGCACGTGCGCGACGAGACGCGCATCCACGGCATCATCACCAACGGCGGCCTGGCGCCCAACATCGTTCCTGATTACGCGGAGGCGAAGTTCAGCATCCGCCACCGTTCGTACGAGTACATGCAGGTGGTGAAGGAGAAGGTGTTCGCCGCGGCCCGTCATGCAGCCCAGTCCGTCGGAGCCCGGGTCGAGCTGGAGGAGGGAGTCACGTACAAGGAGCGGATCATCAACGGGACGATCGCCCGCCGATTCGGGAAGTACCTCGAGCAGTTCGGCGAAGAAGTGAAGGAGCCGCTCAAGGTCGGCGGCGTCGGGTCGTCCGACTACGGCAACCTGAGCCACGAGGTCCCGGCCATCCATCCCTACATCCAGATAGTCGATCCCGGCATCTCAGCTCACACACCCGAGTTCGCCGCAGCCGCCGGTTCTGAGCGGGGGCTGCGCGCGATGCTGCTCGCCGCCCGCTGTCTGGCCCTCACCGGGCTGGACCTGTTGACCGACCCCACGCTGCTGGCTCAGGCGAGACGTGAGTTCAGCGAAGTCACCCGCACGGCTGCGGACGCAGCCTGAGGACCTTAGGAGGCAGTGAATGAAGAACGCATGGAAGAACACCGCGCTGGCCGTGCTCGCCGCCCTGGTGCTTGGCACAGGCAGCGCCCAGGAGCGGGAGCTCATCATCGCCCAGGGCATCGATGTGCCCGGCTTCGATGTCCACACGCCCGGCTCGAGCGTCACCTCGATCGAGTCGGTGCTCGTGAACATCTTCGATTACCTGGTCTGGCGTGATGCCGACGGCAACTTCGTGCCGGGACTGGCCACCAGCTGGGAGCCGGTCGCAGACGATGCCTGGCGTTTCGAGCTGCGTGAAGGCGTGCTGTTCCACGACGGCCACGAGTTCACGGCTGAGGACGTGACGTTCACCCTGGAGCGCATCTCGCGTGACGAGAGCCTGCCTGAGTACGAGAACTATCGTCAGATCCGCGAGGTCGAGATCGTCAGTGACCATGAGGTGATCATCCACACCCACGGCCCGGACCCCATCCTGATCAGCCGCGTCAGCCGCCTGAACTCAGGCATCGCACCGAAGCACTACGTGGATGAGGTCGGCTGGGAGCAGTTCGCGCTCAGCCCGATCGGCACCGGCCCGTACCGGCTGGTCGAGTGGCGCCGCGACGACCGCATCGTCATGGAAGCGTTCGACGATCACTGGCGCGGCCGACCCGCGTACGACCGGCTGGTGCACCGCACCATCCCCGAGGACTCCACCCGGGTGGGCGAGCTGATCACCGGCGGCGTGCACGTGGCTGCGAACGTGCCCGTGCAGGACCGTGAACGCGTCGAGAGCAGCGGCCGTGCCCACGTGGCCCTGCAACCAAGCACGTTCGTCAACATGATCGTGTTCAACGTCAATGAGGGAACCGAGACCGCTGACCCGCTGGTGCGTGAAGCGATCGACAAGGCCATCGACCGTGAACTGCTGGTCACCGGCGTGATGGGCGGCCTGGGCGAGGTGACCGCCGCGCGCCTCAACCCCGGCATCAACGCCGCGCCGGTGAGTGACTACTTCGGTGTCAACAACTACGACCCCGAAGGTGCCGTGGCGCTGCTGGAACAGGCCGGTTACGGCCCCGGCGAGCTGACCATCAAGCTGTACGCCTCTTCGGGCCGCCACGCGCTGCTGCCTGAACAGACTGAGATCATCGCCGCCATGCTGGAGATGGTCGGCATCAACACCGAGATCGAAGTGCTGGAGTTCAGTGCCTACACCAGCCGCGTCTGGAACGCCGCCGCGTTCGAGCACCTGGTCGTCACCGGCCTGGGCAACTCGATGCGTGACAACATCTTCGCCATGCGCGCCCTGCTGTGCGACGGAACCTACGCCGAACGCGTCGGGTGGTGCAACGAGCGCTTCGACGAGGTGATGCGTGCCGCTGAGGTCGAGGTCGATCCCGAAGCCCGCGCTGCACTGCTGCACGAGGCTACCCACATCGTCGCTCAGGAACGCCCCTGGATCACGCTGTTCCAGCAGCAGAACCTGGTGGGCGTGTCCAGTGACGTCGACTGGTCACCGCGTCAGGACGAGTACCTGTGGATGTTCGAGGCCCAGCCGGCTAACCAGTAAGGGGTCCGGTCGCCTCCGGCAGTTCAGCTGGAGGCGACCGCCATCAGGTGAAGGGGAGACCGTGAGACCGTCAGGTGACAAGCGCAACGGAGTGGTGGCGAGGTGATCGAGTTCATCCTGCGGCGCCTGCTGCAGATGATCCCTGCCGTCATCGGCATCACGCTCATCGTGTTCGTGCTGCTGCGCGTGTCGGGCGACCCGGTGGTGCTGATGCTGCCCGAGGACGCACCCCAGTCGCAGATCGACACGCTGCGCGCCAACCTGGGCCTGGACCGTCCCCTGCCGGAGCAGTACCTGATCTTCATGGGCAACCTGCTGCAGGGCGACTTCGGCCGCTCGATCCGCTACGGCAACCAGCCGGTACTGGAGATCGTGCTGGAACGGCTGCCCGCCACCCTCGAACTGGCCGCCGCTTCGATGGCGGTCGCCCTGCTCATCTCCCTTGTGGCCGGCATCGTCGCGGCGCTGAACCGGGGCCGCTGGCCTGACCATCTCGCCACCATATTCTCCGTACTGGGCGAGGCCATGCCGAACTTCTGGCTTGGCATCATGCTCATACTCATCTTCGCGATCCAGCTCCAGGTGGTGCCGGTATCCGGCCGCGGCAGCGTCACCCACCTGATCCTGCCGGCCATCACACTCGGCGCCGGCCTGGCGGCCGTGCTCACGCGGCTGATGCGTTCCAGCCTGATCGAGGTGCTGAGTCAGGACTACATCCGTAC
>CAZBBU010000271.1:0-3072 GCA_964489965.1 uncultured bacterium | reverse complement strand
GAGATCGAAGGTGAGATGGGTGACTCGCACGTGGGCCTGCAGGCCCGGCTCATGAGCCAGGCGCTGCGCAAGCTCACCGGCGTGCTCAGCAAGAGCCGGACCACCGCCATCTTCATCAACCAGATCCGTGAGAAGATCGGCGTCATGTACGGCAACCCAGAAACCACCCCCGGTGGCCGCGCACTCAAGTTCTACTCCAGCGTCCGCATGGAAGTCAGGCGCAAGGGTGACGTGAAGGCGGGAATCGACAAGATCGGCAACCGCACCCGCGTCAAGATCACCAAGAACAAGGTGGCACCGCCATTCAAGGAAGCCGAAGTCGAGATCATGTTCGGCAAGGGCATTGACAAGCTCGGTGACCTGATCAACATCGCCACTGACCTGGAGATAGTGCAGAAGTCCGGCAGCTGGTACAGCTACGGTGACGTGCGGTTGGGACAGGGTAAGGAGAAGACCTCCGAGTACCTGGCTGAGCGGCCTGAGCTGATCGATGAGATCCGCAACCGCGTAACCACTGAGATCCAGGGCGGCAAGGACGTGTCGCGCCCGGCTGGAACGGACGCTGACTCCGGCCAGGAGGACTGAACGGCCAGCCATGCTGCGAATGTCGGAACTGCTTGAGTACTCGCTGCAAGCCAAGGTTCCTGACGTCTTTGTGGACCGTCTGCTGGACAACCGTGACCACTGGGATGACGAGTTCAGGCGTCAGCTGGATGAACTTGCCTACGAGTTCCGGCCAGACCTCGCTGTCTGGTATCTGGATACCGACGAGCAGGGCCGGCTGCTGCAGTTCCGCCTGGCGCCAAGCGCCAGCAGCCTGAAGCGCTGAACCGGGTAAGTAGCGCACCACAAGCAACGCAGAACGGCTGCCGCTTCGCGGTACAGTCTGGCTCATGCCGGCGGCCCGCAGTGACAGTCCCATAAGCCTGCCACTCTTCCTGTCGCTCTACCTGCCGTCACTTCTCCTCTCAATCTGCAACGGCCTGCTCATACCCACGCTGCCGATATTCGCCAGCGGCCTGGAAGTCTCATACACGCTGGTGGGCCTGATACTGGCCGGCGAATCGCTGGGCATGCTGTTCGCTGACGTGCCGGCCGGTCTTCTCATCAGCAGGATCGGCAGGAAACGGGCCATGCTTCTGGGACTGGCGGTTGCCGGCCTCAGCGTTCTGGCGCTCAGCTTCACCGACAGTGCCCTTCAGGTGATCCTGTTGCGCTTCGCAGCCGGGGCCGGGGCCGCACTGTTCAACATCTCCAGGCACGTGCACATGGCCACAGAGCTGTCCATGCAGAGTCGAGGCCGCGCCACCGCTCTCTTCGGCGGCACCAACCGTCTGGGCTTCCTGATCGGACCACTCGTCGGTGGCTTCGTGGCCGGCAGCTTCGGCATCGGCAGCACCTTCATGACTTACGCGGCGCTTGCCGCGGCGACGCTTCTGCTCTGCTGGCTGTTCGTGGAACGGGGTCCCACCCGCGGCGAAGCAGTCCGCGAACACGCCCCTGAGCATGGCAGCGGCAAGCTGCTGAGTGAGACACTGCGGGAGCGCGGGCGCGTCCTGATTCCGGCGGGCCTGGGACAGCTGTGCGCGCAGACGATACGCATGGGCCGGCAGGTGCTCATCCCTCTCTATGCCGCAGACGTGCTGAACCTCCCGGTCGAATCCGTGGGTCTGGTCGTGAGCCTGGCGGCTGCCGTGGACTTCGCGCTCTTCTACGTGGCCGGAGTGATCATGGACCGCTACGGCCGCAAGTGGGCCACTGTTCCCAGCTTCCTCATCCAGGGGCTCAGCCTGCTGCTGTTGCCTCTAGCCGCCGGCTTCGGAGGGCTGTTGCTGGTGGCCATGATCGGGGGCTTCGGTAACGGCATCGGCTCGGGCACCATGATGACCCTGGGGATGGACCTTGCGCCGCCCACGCGGCAGAGCGAGTTCCTGGGGCTGTGGCGCTTCATCGGTGACGTGGGCTCGACCAGCGGCCCGCTGGTGGTCGGCGGGCTGGCCCAGGCGCTGGGGCTCTCTGCCTCCGCGGTGGTTCTGGCCATGGTCGGCGCGGGCGGCAGTCTGCTGTTCGCCAGGCTCGTGCCCGAAACACTCAGAAGGAAGCGGAGGCTCACCGCATGAGCAAGACCAGTGGTCTCCAGGAGTTCAAGGCCGGTTTCCTGGCGGTGATTCCCCTCTGGATCGGCATGTTGCCGTTCGCGATCGCCTACTCGGTGGGCGCCAAGGGCGCCGGGCTCACCCTGCTGGAGACACAGGTGATGAGCCTGATCGTGTTCGCCGGGGCGTCGCAGTTCGGTGCGGTAGGCATGTTCGCGGCGGGCGCCCAGCCGTTCGCCATCATCTTCACCACGCTGCTCGTGAACCTGCGGCACATGCTGTACGGGCTCAGCCTTGGGCGCGGCAGCACGCTGGGAAGAGGACGCGAACTTCTGGCCAGTCACCTGCTCACCGACGAAGCGTTCGGCGTGACGGTAGCCAGCGGCAGGAGCGGCGGCGACTACTTGCTGGGAGCCGGCAGCAGCGTGTTCGTCATCTGGAACCTGGGCACGCTTGCCGGCGCGCTCCTGAGTGCACAGATTCCTGATCCGGCGGCACTGGGCGTGGACTTCGTGTTCCCACTGGCCTTCCTGGCGCTCCTGTTGCCGCTCCTGAAGAACAGGCCCGCCTGGACAGTCGCGGCAGTGAGTGCGCTGCTGGCGTTGCTGCTGTCACGAATCGTCAGCACCGGAGTGATGGTGATGATCACGGCGGTCGTCGGCTCGCTGCTCGGAGCCTGGCTGAGTGCGCCCAGGAACGGGGCCGGCAGGTGAGCCCGCTGCTGGTCATAGCCGGAATGGCGCTGGTCACTTTCGTGCCGCGTTACCTGGGCATGCGCCTCTCAGGCAGGCCGGTACCGCCGTTCTGGATGCGTTTCTTCCAGTTCGTGCCCATCGCAGTGTTCCCGGCGCTCATCGTGCCCGAGCTGGTGGCCGTGCCTGACGAGACGGGTGTGAGGCTGGGCGCCTTCGCCCTGGCTGCCCTGGCCCTGCTGCGCTGGCGGGCACTGTGGGTGGGCCTGCTCGTGGGCATGGTG
>CAZBBU010000270.1:0-3086 GCA_964489965.1 uncultured bacterium | reverse complement strand
CACCTCGGCCGGGCTGCCCTGTTCCGCCAGCCAGGCGGTGGCGAGCCGCGGGTACTTGCTGGCCACCCGCGCGATCGGGTGTGTCTGGCCGTTGGGCCGGATCAGGGACAGACGACAGCGGGCGAAACCCAGGTCGACCGGCTCGAACACGTCACTGCCCGCCTCGAGCAGCACGTCCTTGCCCACGATCCCGGCATCGGCCACACCGAGCTCCACATAAGTGGGTACGTCGGCGTTGCGCATCACGATCACCCGCACGCCGTCACCGGCGAAAGTCATGGTGCGCTCGTCCCCGTCGAGGCTCACTTCCAGGCCTGCCTGGCGCAGCATGCTCACGCCCGTCTCCAGCACCCGCCCCTTGGGCAGCGCCAGGGTCAGCTGATCAGCCGGACTGGTCACGGGCGGCCCTCCAGCAGCTGCTGCAGCGCCCGCAGCAGGCTGGCGTCATCGCCGACCGCATGTACGGTGCCGTCATGCACCAGGTAACTGGCGCCGGCGGTGGCGGCCTCGGCCCGCAGGTGCGCCGCTTCCGCGGACAACGACCGCAGCACCGTGTAACCGTGGCGACGCAGCAGCCGGCTGGCCGCGTCGTCGCTGCTGAGGATGCGCGGAACGAACCGCTCCGTCTGCCGGCTGGTGGCGCTGAGCAGCCGTTCGAGGCCAAGCGAGAAACCGGCCGCGCTGGCGAGCAGCGCCCCGTCGTAACGGCCGCCACCCAGCAGGGGCTGCCCGAACTCGGGCGTGTAGGCCCTGAAGGTCATGCCGGTGTAGTAACTCAGGCGGCGGGCCATGCCCAACTCCAGCAGCAGCTCACTGCGGTCGTCAAACTGCTCCAGGATGTCTTCCGTGCGGTCCAGCTCAGTAAGGGTTTCCGGCCAGGGCGCCACCTTGCGGGCCAGGTCCAGCACCTCGGGGCCACCGAACAGGTCAGGCACCGCCTGGAAGGCCGCGGCCAGGTCAGGCTGCAGGCTGAGCGTCCCCAGGATGCCCTGCAGCATGCTGTGGTCCTTGCGGTCCAGGGCCGAAGCGAGCGGACCGCGCTGCCGGGCGGGCACCCCGGCCAGTTCGAACAGTGCCCGCACGAAGGCGGGGCTGCCGATCTCCACGCGCGGGGCCAGGCCGAAGGCGCGCACGCTTTCCCGCGCCAGGTGAATCAGCTCGGCATCGGCACGCGCGCCCTGGATGCCTATCAGTTCTAACCCTACCTGGGTGAACTCACGCGCGTGCGCGAAATCAGGGTTGATGGCGTGCCAGACGGTGCCGCTGTACTGCAGCCGCAAGGCGGCGGCACCCGCGGCGGCGTCACGGTAATGCAGCTGGACCAGGTTGGCCAGTGCCGGCGTGAAGTCACTGCGCAGGGCCAGCACCCGGCTGCCGTCATCCGTCAGCTTGAACGACTGTGAGGAGCGCGGATGCTGCGGCTCGAACAGCTCGAGCGCAGGCACCTCGACCGGCTGGTAGCCCCAGCTGGAGTATAGCGACTGCAACCGCTGCAGCAGTTCCATGCGCCGCTGCGCCGCGCCCGGCAGCGTGTATCTGGTTCCGTCCACGAGTTGCGATGCAGCCATTTGCACTCCCAAAGCCTAGCCTAGACGAGCACCAGGTTGTCCCGGTGCACGACTTCGTCATAATCCCTGCTGCCCAGTATCTGTTCGAACTCGCTGCTCTTGCGGCCCTTGATGCGCCCCAGCGCCTGACTGCCGTAGTTGCTCAGTCCGCGGGCCACGACCAGGTCCTGGCAACTGATCGACACGGCGTCACCGAAGTCGAAACTGCCGCGCACCTCCGTGATGCCGCTGGCCAGCAGACTGCTGCCGCCGCGCAGCGCCCTGCCGGCGCCGGCGTCAACCACCAGCTCACCCTTCGTGGGCTGTTGGGCCAGCCAGGCCTTGCGGGCCGGCGCGTGGGCCCTTGCCAGGATTCTCGTGCCACGCACCTCACCGCGCGACAGAGCCTCAAGCGCCGCACCGCCGCCACCGATGATGAGTGTCTCGATCCCTGCCTTGCTGGCGATGCCGGCCGCCCGCAGCTTGGTGACCATCCCGCCGGTACCGCGCTGGTCGCGAGTGCCGCGCGCCAGGTGGCTCACTTCAGACAGGTCCCTGACCAGCTCGATGCGCTTGGCGTTGGGATCACGATGAGGATCACTGTCATAGAGGCCCTCCACGTCGGTCAGCAGCACCAGGGCGTCAGCGGCAGCCAGGTAGGCGGTCCAGGCGCTCAGCGTGTCGTTGTCACCCAGGCGGATCTCGCTGGTAGTGACGCTGTCATTCTCATTGATGATGGGCACCACGCCCAGCCGCAACGACGCCTCTATGGTGTTGCGCGCGTTCACGTAACGGTGCCGGTCCTGCACGTCCGAAGCGGTCAGCAGCAACTGGGCCACCGGCAATGGGGCCAGTGCGCGCGCCCAATCGAGCATCAGCAGCGCCTGGCCGACCGCGGCCGCAGCCTGACGTTCAGGCAGTGTCAGCGGCAGTCTCAGGCCCAGCCGTTCACGGCCGGCGGCGCCAGCGCCCGAGCTGACCAGCACGATGGCGCAACCCAGCGTCTCCTGGAGCAACTGCAGGCCGCGCCCGATGGACCACAGCTTGGGCAGGCTGATGCGACCCGAGTCATCTGTCAGGCTGCTGGTACCGAACTTGACGACCATCCGCTTCCAGCGCCGTGGTTCGAATTCCGGGGGTGGAGCGACCATCCATGGATTATTACGCAGGCCGCGCAGGCTGCCGTGCCGATTCGACTACAGGGGTAGACTCTCCGACATGTACACCGCCGGCTCTTCCCGCAGCTCCAAGCCCAGACTCGCCATCGTCGGTGCCACCGGCGCGGTGGGGCTGGAACTCCTGGCCCTTCTAGAGGCACGCGGCTTCCCGCACTCCGAGCTGCGCCTGTACTCATCCGCCCGTTCGGCTGGCAGGCGCCTGCCTTTCGCCGGTCGCGAGCTGGAAGTACAGGAGCTGCCGCAAGGCCAGCTGGACGCCGACATCGTCTTCTCCTCCGCGGGCGGTTCTCTGTCGCGTGAACATGCGTGGGACTGGGCGGCCGGAGGCGCCACCGTGATTGACAACACCAGTGCCTGGCGC
>CAZBBU010000269.1:1600-3110 GCA_964489965.1 uncultured bacterium | reverse complement strand
GGCGACCTCATCTGGGAGTACAGGCGTCAGCTTCCGGCGGATCTCGCACAGGTCGTTGGGCTCAGCGATATCACACGCAACATCGCCATTGCCGAGGACAAGATCCTCTATTCGACCAACGACGGCTTCATGGTCGCCCTTGACGCAGTCACCGGCCAGGTTGCCTGGGAAACACAGGTCTACGACTACACCGACAACACCGCCCGGCAGTCATCCGGTCCGATCGTCTTCGGCGGCAAGATCTTCTCCGGCCGCAGCTGCGACCCGCCCGGCGGACCTGAGGCCTGCTTCGTCACCGCCCATTCTCTGGACAGCGGCGAGGAACTGTGGCGCTTCTACACGATCCCGCGCCCCGGCGAACCCGGCGATGAGACCTGGGGTGACGTCCCGTACGAAACCCGTATGCACGTGGGCACCTGGATGGTCCCCAGCTACGATCCGGAGCTGAACCTCGTTTACTTCGGTACGTCCGTCACTTCGCCGTACGCCAAGTTCACCCTTGGTGACGTGAACGACGACTACCTCTACCACACCTCCACCCTTGCGCTTGATGGCGATACAGGTGAGCTGGTCTGGTACTACCAGCACATCCGCGACCACTGGGATCTTGACCATCCGTTCGAACGGCTGCTCGTTGATACCGTTGTGGCCCCCAACCCGGATGAGGTGCGCTGGATCAGCCCGAACGTCACGCCCGGCGAAGAGCGTAAGGTGCTGACCGGCATCCCCGGCAAGACCGGCATCGTCTACGCGCTTGACCGTGCCACCGGCGAGTTCCTCTGGGCTACTGAGACCGTTCACCAGAACGTGGTGGAAGACATCGATCCCGCGACCGGCGACTACACCATGAACGCGGATCTGGTGTTCACCGAGGTAGGCCAGGAGTTCCTGATCTGCCCGTCTGCTGCAGGTGGCAAGGATTGGCCCGCCGGCGCTTACAGCCCAGACACCAACACCATGTACTACCCGCTGCAGAACATCTGCATGAACACCCTCGCCTATCTCGATGACCCGGCAGAAATGGATCAGGGCCTTGGCTTCGACATGGTTCTGGCGCCCGATGCTGAGCACCTCAGCAGCATCTACGCCGTCAATGCGGAGACCGGTGAGATCGAGTGGGTCCTCGAACAGGATGACGCCTTCATGTCGCTCGTCGCCACTGGTGGCGGCCTGCTGTTCGTGGGTGACGTGAACTCACGCTTCAGTGCCGTGAACATGGAAACCGGCGAGATCGTCTGGCAGACCATCCTGGGCTCCAGCGTCACCGGTTACCCCATCAGCTACGCCGTTGATGGCGAGCAGTACGTGGCGGTGCCCGCCGGCGGTGCGCTGATCGACGGTTCCTACATCGGCCTCGCCCCGCACTCCACACCTGCCCGCGGCAGCAACATGGTTTACGTCTTCAAGCTGCCTGCCCAGTAGCAGCCGACCGCATTCCTGATATCGGGACCGCCTTCCTCAGGAGGCGGTCCCGATCATCACTGACTTACGAGGGTGAAATTGATCAGCC
>CAZBBU010000269.1:0-1590 GCA_964489965.1 uncultured bacterium | reverse complement strand
TTTGTTCCGTTTGCCGTTCTGCTGGTTCTGGGGACCGCCCTGGCCCAGCTGCCGAACCTGCCGGCGGAGTATCTCGAGCAATCACGACAGTTGCAGGGCGACCGGATCCGGCTCTGCGTCCTGCAGGACATGCCACTCACGGAGCTCAATGAAGAAACGGCCCTGCTGCTGGGTCATGCACTGCTGCTTGACGTGGTGGTGTATGAGGTAAGCGTGCCGCACCTGGTGCAGCCGCTGGGCTACCGGAGTCCGCTGAGCGACGAGCAGCTCTTCTTCCTGCTCAACAACGAATGTGATGCCTTCATGGGCTACCTTTACGGGGTCGGTACCTATCCCGAGTGGCTCGTGACCACTGTGCCGTACCTCCGCACCGGTTTTGTGCTCGTGTCCATGGACAGCACATTGAGCAGGCTCAGTGACGTTCCCTACGGAAGTCGCGTGGGAACGCAACTAGGAAGTGCACCGAACTCCAGGTTCCTGAGCCTGGTCCGAAGCCTTCCCGAAGGCCAGACCTGGCGCAGGATTCCCTACCCGGACAACGAGATACTTCTGGAGCGCGTGTCCGACGGCAGCCTTGATGCTGCCCTGGTGTGGGAACCGGCTGTAGCCGCCTATGAAGACCCGCGCCTTCAGGTCGCCCACGATCTGACGCCGCTGCCTGCCGTCTCGGCGGACTTCGTCATTACGATGGTGAGCGGCAACTCGTACCTGCAGTCCCTGCTGGACTCGGCCATCAGTGCCGTGTCGGCAGACGGCAGCCTCCAGCAGCTGATCGATGCCGCGGGTGTGCCAGCCCAGGCGCTGCCCTGAACCTCACACCCCGAAGTAAGCCAGAACGAGTCCGATGATCCCACCGCCGATGATGAGTGGCAGTGGATGCATCTTGTAGCGCACCATCAGAAACACGGTCACACCGGCGATCACGAACAGATGCGCGTTCCCGAGCCATTCCCTGGCCGTGTGGCCGAACGTCTCCGGGAGGAAGTGCCAGACCACGTACATGAGCAGGGCGAGTACCACCGGCCGCACCCCCCGCAGGAAGCGGACGAGCATGCGGTTCTCGCGGTAGCGCAGGAACAGTGAGGAAACGGCGATGGTCAGTACGGCAGTCGGGACGCTCACCCCGATCAGGGCAGCCGCCGCCCCGGCGAAGCCCGCCTGCTGGTAGCCGACGAACGCCGCAAGCTTGGTGGCAATCGGACTTGGCAGGGTGTTGGCGAAGGCGTAAGCGTCCAGCAGCTCCCCGGCGGTCAGCCAGCCGCGCAGGTCCACGACCTCGTTCTGGATGAGCGTGATCATCGACGGACCGCCACCGAAGCCGGCCAGGCTGGCCCGCGTGAACGAGATGAACAGCTGCCACAGTTCGATCATGAGCGCAGCACGAACAGACCCACCAGTCCGCCGATCAATATGAGGAGAGCAACGTTGGGGTTGAAGAGGATCGCCAGTATGAAGATGGCCAGAATCAGCACCCAGCGCAGGGGGTAACGGCCCCAGTGATTGCGGGGGCCGACGGCCACCGGCAGGAAGTCCCACACCACGAGTGCCAGCAGCGCCACCACCACCGGCCGGATGCCGGTAACGAGGCCA